>CAKTKM010000004.1 GCA_934569425.1 uncultured Oscillospiraceae bacterium | reverse complement strand
AGCGGGATTGTGTAAAGGTAGCACAGCGGACTCTGACTCCGTATGTGAGGGTTCGAATCCTTCTCCCGCTGCCAAAAACCATGGGGGAACTGCATATATGCAGTTCCCCGTGGTTTATAATGAATCCATAGTCTGGTTGTTCATTGCTTGGTTTGTCGTTCTTCCCGATCTGGTTCCTGTGCCTGCGCCTTATTGTGCAATACTGCAAGGGCTTCACCACGTTGTCAACGAAAACAATGTATTCGTTCTCGCAGGGCAGACTCTCTATCTGTCCTTTGCGTTTCATCTGCCGTGACCGCTGATGGAAGCAGCGGCGCCGCTCATGTCGTGGCGAAGCTCCGAGAGATGCGCTTGTATTTGACCGGGACGATCATTCAGTTGGCAATTTATAGTAAAGCTGCGCTCACAGCCTACTAACAAGAACGACAAGCAATAAAAGACAAGTCTTTTCCGACGATTGCACCATCGAAAAAGACTTGCCATTTATGCTCAGTGGTGCTACAATGCTTGTACTGTGGGCACCACAGAAACAACGATACAAATGCTCTCACGATGGTTCCTTCATCGTCCGAGTTGGCGCCATTTGCGGCGGGAACCGCAAGTGGCGCTTATCGTTTATTGACTTGTTACAGACAGTATACTTGCTTTTTCCCCAAAAGGCAAGTATTTTTTTATGTGATTCGAGTATGCGGTAATTCAGCTCCCGTATACCTCTCGCCGGTGCCCCACGGATAAAGCCAGGATCACCAGCTTGCCATCATCAATTTGGCAGAGGAGGCGATAGTCGCCGATCCTGTACCTCCACTGGCCGCTGCGGTTGGCAGTCAGCCCCTTGCCGTGCAGGCGTGGGTTTTGGCAGTCCTGCAGATTCCAGCTTACTGCATCAGGCTGCCAGCGCCGTAACGACCGCAGCAATTACCCCCCGTGGAAAACTCCTGTCGGAGTTTACGCACAGGGCCCCCCTGCTGCTGGAGCTGGGAGCAGACCTGTGATCTGCGCCAGGGGGCGGGTGTGAGAAAAGATTTTTTTGTATTTTCCCCCGTTAGACGGTAGGTAAGTCTTTCTTCAACAGGTAATTTAATACTCTCGTTATCTGAGTCTTAACCTTATTTTCTAAATTTCGGACTACCCCCCTCAGCGAAAAAACCTCGACTGGGGCTTGACAGATCTCCTCCCCTGCGGTATGCTGAACGCAGAAAACCGAGGTGTTGCAGAGGATGTAGGAGTTCGCTGTATGCTCACGGTTCTTCTTCACACAGAGCTGCACAAGCAAGTTTTTGAGGGCTTTGAGCAGCTTTAATCCGGCGCAGACGGTGGAGCGTACTGCGCCGGTTTTCTTTTGCAGCGCAGAAATGCTGGGAAACGCACGGTGCTCGTTGCCGGCGCAGATAACAACTGCGCAGAACACGACAAAGGCAGAATCGGTCAATTCCTGAGAGAATATAGCGCGATTGAAGATGGTATAGCCTTGCTGCAGCAGCGCCAGATCGACGGTGTAGGTGTTCTTCCCATATGCGGCACGCTCCAGTTTGCCGCTGTAATACTTGGTGCGCTTGACGGAAATATATCCTGCCTCCTGCAGCTCCCGCACGGCCTTGACGGCGGTGGCCACGCTGCAGCGTGCCAGGGCGGCGATGGTCTTATAGCTCTTGCGGCAGCCGCCCAGTGCGTTGCAATAGGCAAAGAACACCATACCTACTCGACGGGCGGTGAAGCTGAGAGCATCATTGCAGATAAGACTATTCGGGGCTTTGAAGTAGCTCTTTCTCATTTGTTTTTTCATCTCCTAAGATATGAGCAGCGGCAGCCTGTTGGCTGCCGCTGCTGTTCTGTTTATTTACCTATTGGACAAGGACGGTCAGTAAGTCCAATCCTCATCCTTTCGGGCGAAAGGGTCATGTTCTTGCTTCACGGGATTGAGCTTGGCCAAAGCGCCTTTCAGGCCAAGATCGTCCTGCGCGCGTTCGGTAGGCCGCAGGGAACGGGTGAGAGTGTCGGCAGCCATGCGAGCCAGGCCATCATCAAAGTCATCGTCCCATGCGGCCACGAGTTTCGCCTCCTGCGGTGTCAACCGATCCCGCCATTCCTCCGTTTCCGGATCATTGGTTTCGTGCTCCCAGATTTCTTTTAGCTCCCGAATGCGTACCAGCGATTCGTTCCAGTCCTTGCCGATGGGTGGCAACGCCCTTGTTACCTCATAATCATCCCCCAGCTGCATTTGCATCGCCCGGGCGAATTTTTCGCCGGCCTTATCGTTATCGGTGCAAATATTGATCTGGGTAGTGTCCGGTCGATGCTGCAGGTAGGTGTATAGTGCCTTGGGAGATACGCCGCCCAGAGAGATATAGTTCTCTGTGCGCTCCGTTTCCGGCCGCAGGGAGAGGTAAGAGAGCAGGTCGATTTCGCTTTCAAATACATTGCAGCGGGGACAGGTTGGGTTCTCGATGCGAAAGCGGTAGGCCTTAGAGCTGCCCCATGCATCAAAGCGGCGGAACTTACTGGCGCCGGAATCCTCGTCATAGCAGCGGGCGAACTGGCTGACTACCACGCCGTCAAAGTCTGTCCCGACGAAGGTGACATTTTTATATTTATCGGTCTGGTAAATGATGCCTTTCTCCATCAGGCCACGCACCAGTTGCGCATCCAGCCCCCGCTCTTGCGTGAGGTAATTGTAGGCGTCGAGATTTGATTTCGCCCGTGGCAGCGGCCGGAATCTGGGGTTTTTGACAGGCCGCTGCTGCTCCTGCACCGGCTGCTTCGCATAGGCAATATCTCTGTTGATAGCGTCCAGGACTGTTTTAGCGGCCTGCTGAAAGCTCATGCCGTGGACATGGACAAAGTAGTCAATGGGGCTTTTGCTGCCCTCTGCCCGTGAAAACCAGTAGTAGCCCTTACCAGGGGTCACTACCAGGCTGTCATGCGCCACAGAGCGCCACTGGCCGTCCTTTTTAACCAGCGGCTCTCCGGTGCGCTGGAGAATGTCAAACACATCCTGGCTGCGCGCCAGCTCTATGAGGTCGGCAGGAATATACTTGGTGCCCTGACGCTTCGGCTGCTGGATCTGCCGCTTTTCTTTGGCAAGCTCCTGTCCCTGCAGGAACTCGCCCTTTTCCATCAGGTAATTGGCAATGCTGTTGGCATCCTTAATGGCGACAAACAGCTCCTGCGGATCTTTCTCCAGCGTCTCGATCCAACTCTGAATATAGGCTTTATGCAGGTCGAAATGATCGTCCATAGCCTTTTGGGACATTTCCAGCCCCAGTTCCTGTGAAACGAAGGCGCTGGCGATCTCCGCCCGCAGCTCCTCCCGTGCGTAATCCTCGCTGCCCTGCTTCTCCACGGGGCGGTTCAGCCGGCTTGGATGCCCGGTGGCGTGGCCGCACTCATGAAAAAAGGTTGAAATGTAGCTGTATGGATCATCGAAGCTGCCCTCCGGAGGCAGCGTCACCATGTCGGCCATGGGGGAGTAGTAGGCACGGGTGCCTTGCTCCCGATAGGCCAGATGCATATTCTCCAGCAGGGTGTCCCTCTGTCGGCGCAAATCGCCTATATCCGTCGCCTGCCGCTGCTGCAGGACAGGGATACCTTCGATCTGAGAAGCATTGAAGACAAGAGAGATATAACTGCGTAGTTGGAGCTTGTCGGCGGCATCGGGGCCGTCTCGCATCATGCGCTTGACCTCGTCCCAGCTCAGCAGCTTTTTCTCCTCCGCATCATACATAGCCCAGTATTCGACCTTGGTGGCGTGCTCGCCCTTACGGATCTTCCAGCCTTTCTCTTTGGCCTGCTGGAAGGTACACCAGCGAGGATCTGTATAACCCTGTTCATCGGCCAGCATGGAGAGCCGCAGCGTATTGACGCCTTTATAGCGTCTGCCGGAAACAGCGTTATAGGGGCGTCCTTGTGTCCAGCAGGCGCGCCACGGGATATGATCCTCCTTCAGCGCAGCCAGGAACGCCTGCGCCAGCTCCTCACGGACTTTATTTGTCGCTGCCATGCGCCGTTACCTCCTTTCCGTCCAGCGTAAAGGTGCGGCTTGCGGTCAGTTCCTGCGGCGTCAGATCTTCCAGAGCTGCAGGGTCGGAGATCTCGACGCCATCCAGCAGGGTCGGGTTCTTTGTTTCGTTGGTCATGGTAATGCTCCTTTCTGGTGAAATAAAAAAGAGACGGTGTAGACCGTCTCTTGGTGGTACATAATTCACCTTTTGAAATAGTAATTTTTCTTCAATTTGGCATACCCGCCCCTGTGTATGACCACCAGCTGCTCGCCCAGGCTTTTCCATGTGTTGGGGTGGATGGCATAGCCCTCCTGGGAGCTGGTAGAGGTGCTGCTCGCCCGGCCACCGGTGGTGGTGCTGACCTTATCATGATCTGCTTTTCCAACAAGGTCGGAAAAATAAGTTCTGGTCTCCGGATCGTTGCCGGAGAGCACCACAGTATAGGCGCAGTTGTCCAGGATCACCTTCCGCTCGTCCTTGCTGTAAACCAGGTCAATGTCGGAGAGGGACTGGGTGAGAATGCAGATATTGGCTCCGTTTTTTCTGATCTTCCGCATGGGGCTGAGGATCTCCAGATGCCGCAGGCTGGCAAATTCATCCAGTGCCAGCAAGATCCGTTTGTCACGGCTGCGGTCATAGGGTCGCTGGCTGATATAATCCAGCATCTGCGCCACCACAATGTTACAAAACAGGCCGTAGAACTCCTGCTTTTTGTCCGGTACCACCAGAAAGATACGGGACGACTCCAGATCCGACGGAGCCAGATACGGCTCGGCGGCGCTGGCCGGTCGGCGCAGGATCCGCTCCATTTTGCTGTAATCGGCAAAGAGTTTGATGTTTTCATCCAGTGTGGACTTGGCTCCGGCTATGTTCTTTTCATTCTCCTGCGCCAGCGTCTGGATGTAGCCTGTTGCTCGCTGATTTTCTTGGGCAGAAATTAGCTGAAACAAGCCTTTCGGGGAATTCATAAAAACCACCCGCATAATCTCACAGAAATCAAGTCCTCTATCGTAGAACGCCACAAAAGATGCCAGCAGGATCTTCCGTGCGGTTTCCGTGAAGTAGCGCTCCGCACTCGTTGCTTTCGGTGCTAAAGGCAGAATGGAGAAGGTGAGCTGTTCCAGCAGCGCCCTACGCTCGTCAGGATCCTCCGCGCGGTCTATCTCGTCAAAGACATTATAGATGGCAGAATGCTCCGGATCATCCGGCGAGAGAATGATCTTGTTCTCGCAGGGGACATTTTTGGATATATCTCCGGAGATGTCAATGCAGAAAGACGAGCCGCTCCATGCCCGAAGGGAGGGGATCAGCAGCGCTGAGGTCTTGCCTTCGCCGCTGCCGCCAAAAACGGCGATATGCCCCTCTGCATTACAGGGCAGATAGACTTTCTCCCCGCCCTTCCGGCCGAAGGTGAATCCCTCCGGCGTTTTTCCCGTCTTCAGCCCACTGCCTTTCAGTCCCTGCCGCACCTGTAAACGCTGCCGGCTGCTGCCCGGCAGGCTGCGGCCGCGGAGCAGCAGCCGGCCGACCCCCGCTGCAATGAGCAGGATCCCGCCCAAGATGCAGAGCTTCCAGAGCAGGGTATCTATACTATCAAAAAAATTCATGCTATCCTCCTATTCCCAGCATGGCGTATATCTCCTGCCAGAGCTGCTGTAAATTCTGCAGCAGCAGCTCCCGTGTGTTGCCGTAGAGCAGAGCCAGGATGGCCGTGGCCATCAGCACAATGGATACGATACCAAACAGCACACGAACGACAGTCCCCAGCGCCTCCAACAGCACCTGCGGCGTGCCCTTCTTTCGCACAATGACCGTGTGCTCCCGCTCCTCCTCCCGCTGCTTGGCGTCGTACAGCTGGCCAACAAAAGAGGTAAGAGTTCTGGTATCTTCCGCCACTTCGGCCTCGGCTGCACGGATGTCTTCCCGATCGTCGTTGGCTGCGTAGTAGCCGGCGAGGATCTTCTCCAGTTGGTCTTTCTGCTCTCCTGGCGTCAGTGCCACATTGATGATGTTCTTGATCTGCACGGCCAGCGCCGCCTTGACGATCTCGTTTTTGGGATTGCTGGTAGGCACCAGCAGGATGGGCGTTACCTGATTGGTGCGCCAGATCCGCTTGATGACGCCTATAAGCTCCTCACCATCGTTATAATAGGCGTTGGTATCATAGATAATAGCATCGGCGCCCCGAGCGGCCAGCAGAATGTCATTTTCCTGACGCCTAATGTCCGGCGCTTCCGGCAGGAAGGTGACCTCCTGATGCAGACGCTGCTCCAGCGCCTCCGTCAGGTGTCCCATTTTGATCCTGTCACCTACACAGAGGATCATTGGCCGTCGCCTCCTTCCTGCAGCCGGAGAAGGAGCTGCTGTTCCTGCTCCAGCTGTGCCTGCAGCGCTTGCTGCTGCAGCACGATGTCCTCCAGCTCGCTTTGGAGCCGGCTCTGTTTGTCCGCCATGGTGCGGATATTGGCGTCGATCTCCTCCTGCTGCCTGTCTGTCTTGTTAGCCTTGGACGCCCCCAGCGCCTCCAGCTTATCGTAGGCGAGTTGGATGTCGGCGTCCTTCTCCGTCTTCTGCTGCTCCAGCTTTTCTATGGATCCTTGATAGCCTGTAATTTTGCCCTCCACGGCGCGGATACGGTAGGTCGCGTCGGAGCGGTCTGTCAGGCGCTCCACATGGGTCATGGAGCGGTCATCCATGTAAATGGACTTACTGGTGCCGCCCACAGAAACGGTCATAGATACCTGCGCAAAGCTCCTGGCCACGCCGGAGACCCGCACCACCAGCAGGTCGCCCAGATCCCGATAGATTTTATAGCGGTAGCGGCTGTCGCCGCAGCGGAAGCGGAATGTATATTCTGGCTCCCGATCCAAAGACAGATCCTGCACATCAAAAATGATCTCAAAGGCTCTGTCCTTCTCCGCCCAGTCCCAGGAATCCAGCGTTAAAGTGTAATCGCCCAGTTCCAGCTCTGTGCCTATGGGGGAGATTTCTACATCCTTGTAATGCTTCGGCAAAAAAAGACCTGTTGAAAAGAAGATCAGGTTGCCCAGCAGGAAGATGATGCAGAACACCTGAAGGCCACGGACGCCCTGGGGTCGGGCTGGCTTTTGGAGCTTTTGCAGCGCTGAATCAAACATCGTCCACCTCCAAGTCCTCCTCCGGCTCGATATAAGGCCGATAAACGGCACGATCCGCCCGCAGCAGTACCACAATGGATTCCCAATGCATGCGGCCTTTGTTATAGCGGGACGGCAGCACCAGATAGATGGCGCAGCAGCCGGAAAAGATCATGTACGGGACAAACAGCAGGTCATAGACAAAGCCCCGAAGCATATAGGCCAGCATGAGGCAACCCACAATGAAATACAGGCTGCTGAGATTGATATGCTTCGATACCCTCGTTTTGCTCTCGATCTGCGTGGTGACATTAGCGTTTGCCATCCTGATCGCCCTCCTTCTTCTTGTTTTTCACCGGCTTTTCGCCGGAATAGGAATGATATGCCCGCTCCAACTGCAGGGCTTTTTCATAGTTCTTGATCTGGTAAGGCTTGGCATCGGCAGGCGGCTGAATAGCCCGGTGCTTCCGTCCCCGCACGATGGCCGTCACCTGATGATTAAAGTCCTTGCGCTCCTCGGCGGACGATTCCGAGCCGGGGGTCAGGCGCTTCACCGCGGCGGAGAAAGCCAGATTCGATACCCTACGGGGCGGTTGCTGTTTTTCAGCAGGTACATCATCCATGAAATCAGGGGAGAATGAATGCGGCGTCTGCTGCTCTGCATCCATAGCTGCAGCGGCTCCGGCCGATGCGGAGGTAAATGCTGCGCTTTCCGCCCCGCCTGCGGATGCTCGCTGCTTTGTCTCAGCTTGTTGCTGCTGCGTCTGCTGCTCCGATGCGGTCTGCTGCCGTGCAGCAGGATCGGATTTTTCGCTTTGGAATTTCTGATGCACCTTCTTGCCGAATTGCTCGCCGGTGGAGCCTTTCGCCTGACGCTGCCGGACGGTAGTGCCGGTGGCCGCTGCCATAGCGGTATTTTTTACACCGCGCACTGCCTTGCCGCCCAGTCTGGCAGCGGTGCGGCCTGCGGCCTTACCGGCGCCGAAGATGGCCATGGCACGCCCCACAGAGGAGGAAAGCCCGGCATCCATGCCCAAAATGCGCTCTACCAGATTCGGGCCATCTATTACGGCGTAGGCAATGAATAGGGACACCAGCCCCTTGCCCAGCCCCGTAAGACCGAAGGAGGTAATAGCGCCCACCATGATCTCATAGAGCTTTACAGACAGGACGCACACGCACATGGTGATGTAGGTATCCCGAACGAAAAGCAGCGTGTTCTTCAGCTTCTCGCCGCCGCCTATATCTGCGGCAAAAAGATAAGCCATGATCCTCCCCACCACCAGCTCATAGGCTATGCGGATATTTTTATAGCAAAGTGCCAGGAACAAAATGCACAGGGCACCCAGCTGCAGCAGGCAGCCCCAGAAGTCAAAGGAATATCGGTAGTAAAACTCGTTGCCGATGTTGGCCTTGGTGATACCGTCGTAGTTTTTCTGGGTCACATCCCCGTCTGCCGTATGGGCAAGGCGGAACTTCACCCGATTATTAAAGTTGGCCGACCAGCCGTACAGATCCTTGCCGTTTGATTTTGTGTACCAGTCTAAGGTTTCACTGAGATCAATGCCGTCCATATCATACTGATCCGCTATACCGGCACCGTAGAGGATGCCCTTGCCGGCCTTATAATTCAGGGCGTTAATATCGCCCTGCAGGTCTACATTGACCAGATCTATTAGATTACTGTTTACCAAGGCATAGGATTGGTTTTTCTGCTCGTCGCTGCCGAGGATCCCGTCCCGAAAGGAGATCACCAGATCATTGGCGGTGGAGAACAGGTAAGCCGAAGCGCTGACGGCCACTATACCCAGCAGGATATTTCGCAGCAGCGGCGGGCGCTTCTCCTGCTGCACCAGCAGCATAAGACCCAGCCCTGCACAGCAGAGCACGGTCAGCGCTGCCAGGACAGGCTTCAGCGTCTCCAACAGATTGTTGACCTGGGGATAGTTGGTGATGTCGATCATGCCAAAGGTCTTTGTATACAGGGTCTCCGCCACATTGGCCAGTTTACACACCAGCTTTGTGACGCCCCAGCCGATGCTGCGCAGGGCGTCTCTGATAATGCTTCTGTTCTCCAACACGGCACTGTTGTCCCGATACCATTGGAGGTCGTCCGCTTCGCTGCTGTCATCTGCGGCGTCTTTGATATAGGGATCGTCTGCCGTGGCCGCCGAGGCCGACGGCTCAGTTTCCGTCGCCCAAGCCGTCCCGCGGAGCGCTACTTCAATGGGCAGCAGGCACAGAAATGCCAGCAGCAGGCACAAAACTCCTTTTCTTATTTTCATTTTTCGCCTCCCATCACTACTATTGCTGTGCCCAGCCGCCATAGCCGTATACGCTGATCCACGCATCCACGGACTGCAGGAAGGGCACCTGACTGCCGGCCACATAGCCGTTGCCTACATAGATCCCCACATGGCCAGCATAGTGCCCGCAGGTATTGCAAAAGGCACCGGTGCGGTGGTTATTCTCGTAGAGCTTGCCGGTGCTGGGGATGACGCCGGAAAATATGAGGGCGCCTTTTGGTATAAGCCCTTCCTTTTGCGCCGAGAGCACACCGTGGTTATAGGCGCAGCAGGTGCCGTTGCAGGGCAGGCCGGCTGCGGCGTATACATCGTAGACCCATAGCTCACAAAGCCCGGCATAGCCGTTATAAAACGGATCCGGCTTTGAGGCCGCAATGCCGGCAGCTACTTGGCGGGAGAAATCCGTTTCCGTATCGTCCACGCCTACATAGGTGGCCTTGCCCGGCACGCTGCCGGCCGGATACGCATTGCCGGCAGCAGCACCGGTGCGCCGACCGCCGAAGGCGGCGGACAGATCCTCCGCAAATGCCCCCGCCGCCGTGACGACAAGCAGCAGGAGAAAGCCGCCTGCCAAAAAACCGGCGCTGCCCATAAGCAGCCATTTCTTTATTTTTTTCATTATCTACCTCCTGAAAAGAGGGTCGCCTCGTAGTCCTTGCTGAGCCAGACACGGAATTGCAGCGCTCCGGCTCCGGCAATGGAGAGGACATTTTCCCCCTGCTCCAGAAAGGGGATGCTCTCCACCTGCGAGAAGGTCATACCCTCCCCGAAGATCCTGCGGATATGCTCCTTGGCGCTGCTGTCCTGCTTGAACATGAATTTGTATTGGCACAGCTCAAAGAGGATGCGGATCTTATCCGCACCGGAAAAGTCGCCCTCCGGCATATAGTCTCGAACGCTTTGGGAGGCCAGCACGATGCCGGCGAAATACTTTCGGGCTTCCCTGAGATACCGGGTCACCATGTCCAATATCAGGGGCATGGAGGTATTCACCCAACGGTGGCTCTCGTCTATGAGTATGAGGAACTTTGTGATGTCCTCGATGGCGTATTCTCCGCTTTCCCATTTCTCTTTTTCTGGGGCGCCTACGGCAATGGCGTTATCCCAGCACAATGACACCAGATTCTGCATCTGCGCCGTAAATACATTGCCCAGCTCCTTAATGGTGGAGATGTCAAAGGTAACGATCCGCTCTGCTGTAATGTCGGAGATGGTGGTGTGGCCGTCAAAGAGCCTGCCATAGTTATTGCAAAGATTCTCCACGGCGCCCAGAATGATATCAAGATTTTTTGCCCGCTCCACATGGATGGCGGTCTCTACCTCCGTTTCTGCCGTCCGATCCTGCTGCGCCACATAGGCGATGTAGCCCTGCAAAAACTCCCGAAACTGGGAGAGGGTGGGATAGTCCGCGGCGTCCCGACCTGTGACGGAGCCGGTGTCCGTAGGCACCAAGCCAAAGCCTGCGTAAAACTCCCGCAGATAGTTGGCCAACTCCTGCAGGAGCTGGTCACTCATAGAGGGATTGATGCAGCGGAAGAACGCCTGCAGCTTGGAGATATGCCGGGCATAGGAAGCATAGTCATCATCTCCGGAGCGCAGGATCTCCAACGGATTCAGCATCCCGTCTACGCCGGAGCAGCGGATGATCTTGCCGCCGAACTCCAGCGTAAGGGCGGAGAACTCTCCGGATACATCAAAGCAGCGGATGTTGTTCCCGCTGCTGGCGTTTTGCTTGAACAGCTTTTTCAGCAGCGTAGACTTGCCGCTGCCCATATCGCCGCAGACGGCGGCATTATAATGTTTTCTCTTGACCGTTTTGGAAAAGAGATCGAACACCACGGCGCCGCCCATATCCGTAAAGCCCAGCAGCGCTCCCTGCTCATCCAGCAGATCGCTGTAATCAAAAGGATAACCCTCCGCCAACTGCCGAGCCGTAAGGGACAGACCTTTCATGACCACGGGCTTGGCGTGGGTAACTGCAAAGGGTTCATAGAGCGACTGCCACTCCGTTTTCTGCTCTCCCAACAGGGTGGTAGTCTTATAGCCGGAGGCATCCAGATTGTCCAGCAGATCCTTTGTTTTCTCCTCCAGCTCCTGCAGCGTCCGTGCCTGCAGGAAAATGCGGAAATCGCAGAGTTTTATGACCTCGCCCATGCGCTCCAGCTCGTCGTAGAGCTGCTGCAGCTCTGCTTTGCGTTTTTCGGCGTCATAGAGGTCGTTGTAATCCTTGGCGGCATAGGCGCGGGCACCTTCCTCGCCGATGGAGCGGTTAATGTTGCGCTTCGCCTCCGCCAGGTTTTTCGTGGCTACATCGAACGAACAGATGCAGCCGCTGACGGCGAAGATCCTCGTCAGCCAGTGCCTGTCCAGTGTGTTGGGCAGGCCGTAGATATGCAGGCAGCGGCAGTAACCGTCTCCCATGCGTATATAGGACGGGTCTGCAAATGTGATCCCGCCGTGGGGCTGGATCGGCTCAAAAAGTCGGGCGTCCAAAGCCGGCTCTTTCCGTGCGATGTTTTTCTTTTTCATTCTTCGCCTCCCATATAATCAGCACCGACTACGAAATCGGCATCCGAATTCGGGTAAATATCAATAACGGTATTCATGTTGGAAAGTTTTTCCAATACCTTGATTTTCTGGATCAGGTCTATATCCTCCACCAGCGGCCGGTAGCCTGTGGCGGCGTATTTTCGGATCATGTCACGGACGGTTTTTAATGTGTCTGCATCCTTGCCCCAAAAGGCAAGATAGAAATGCTGGGAGCTGATATTGGTTTCCGCCAGCTCCAGTTCACGGATCTGGCGATCCAGCCAGCGTATGCGTGCTTCGTCCTGTGCCAGCTGCCGATGGTGGCACAGGACTTCCTTCTGCCGTGCCAGCGACAGCGGAAATTTCATGCTTAAAAATTTCAGATCACAGCCTACGGTTTTCAGGATTTTTGTAAACTGATAGATCTCTATTTCCAGCTCATCATCGGCAATGTTCTGCAGGTCTCGGGGAATGACCCTGCATATATCCATACAGGAGCCGTTTTCAAAAAGAAAAGCGCCTGCCGCCGAACTCCAGCAACGAACAGGGATGATGTCCAGGCAGGTCTTCACGGATTCTGTTTTTTTCATTTTCATACCTCCGCATTATGTAGTGGATAGGGGACGGAGCCGCAGCCCCGCCCCCCTATCATTTTGTTTAGGAAAACCAGCCCATGAGCATATTGCCCAGGGAGGTTGCGCCAAAGGCTATGGCGCAGCCGATGACAATGTTCTTCATGACTTCTTTGAATTTTGACCGCCCCTCAGCGCCTCCGGTAATAACGCCGATGCCCAGCACCACCAGTGCAAGGATCGTCAGCGCTGCCGCCAGCTTCTGCAGTGCTGGCACGATCTCATACAGTCCTCCGATCAATCCATCCATAATTACTCCTCGCTTTCTTCGTCCTTGTTTTTCTTGTGGTTTTTTTCCAAAAGCCGCACAATGCAGGCTGCAGCCAGTGCCAAAACCGCTGCGCCGCACCCGACCTTCAGCACGATTTCTATTACGCTTGTGTCCGGCGTATAGGAGGCAACGGCCAGCGCCGCATATTGCCCGTCAGGGTATTTCTCGTCCACATAGGTGATCTCCGCCGTGTACTCCGGCGCCGACTGATAGGTGGCCGTCCAGACGGGCGTTTCCCTCGTGCCGGTATAGATGGCCGTGCGGGTATAGCTGCCATCCCAGAGGTGCTGCTGCCGGAAATCGCCGTCCCATCTGCCGCCTGACAGCGTATAGCTGCTGCCGTTCAACCCCAACTCTGCCTTGACGGCCTCTTCCCAGCCATCCCAAATGGGCGCTGCACTATCCGTCAGCTCGATGGTTTGCCCGCCAAAGGCAAACAGATCACTATACGGATTGCTGGTTTGAAAGATGGCCGGCACCATCAGTTCAGTGTGCTTTGTACCGACCGTCACAGCCTGCAGCGTATAGGTTCTGCCATCCCGCTCCAGCTCCGACGCTACGGCACCCTGACGGTCATATTCTTTCGTAATCGTCGCTGCCGGCGTTTCATGCCATACAGGTGTTGTGGCAACCAAACGCAGCGCGGTTTCGTCCACAGTTTCTGTGATCTCCCTGTCGTAGTCGGCCTTGTCAAAGACCTGCACCGCTTTTGTTACCGTCACAGGATCCTCGTGGCCTGTGATCTCATAGCTCACATCCTTGAGCTTGTAGATTTTGCCGTCCACCGTCAATTCCTGCGGCACATCATACTTTAGATCCTCCTGGCTGGCCGCCACAAAAGGATAGTTTTTTATCACCGTATTGCCATCTGTGGCGGTTTCACTGCCTTCTGTCGCCCAAGCCATCTGCATCGTAGACAGCAGAAGCAGGCCGGCCAAGAGGTGTCTTTTAACTTCCATGGATTTCCCTCCTTAAAAAGTATTTTCGCGCAAAAGGAGAGGGCGTTTGCCCTCTCCTTTTTTGTGATAAGATTAATTCTGCTTTTTTCGTTTATGCAGCACAATAACCAGCAAGGCGGCAGCAGCGCACAGCAGCGCGATCACAGCAGCCCCGATCCCTACATCTCCGGTTTTTATGGATTCAATAAAGCTGGGCTTATCCTTGATGGTGATGATCCCGATGGCCGGCTCAATCTGCACCGTCTGCTCCTCATCCAGCATATCTGCATGGTCAGCGATCTCTCGTCCGTCTTTGGAAAGATACTCAAAAATGACAAGCTCTTTGCTCCCCAGCAGCGTGGTGTCCAATGCAAAGGTTATCTCTACCGTGCCGGTTTCTTCGGTGGGCGTAAAGGAAATGGTTTTCACCAGCTCCTCGCCGTCCTGCGTCAGCACCGACCCAGTGGCTTTGTCCATGACTTTTGCAGTCAGTTGGTATTCTCGACCAGGGATCAGATCCACATACGCAACCACATCCTTCAGCTCGTATACGCCGCCTGCCACAACGGACTTTTTTCCGTCCACGGTGGCCGTGGTATGCAGCTCCGGCACCCGCTCGTCCTCCATGGTGATGGTCTGCACCTCGGCGGTGTCGGCTACCACAAAGGTCACATTCTCCGCCAGCAGCCAGCCCTCCGGTGCTGCCACCTCGTGCAGCGTGTACGCTGCGCCGATGGGCAGGCTATACAGCGTGTGAGGGGTATCCTCCGTCACCCATTCGGCGGCCACATTGCCGTCCTTATCCAGCAGCTGCAGGGTGGCGCCGGCGACGAAAGTGCCCTGATAGTCCACCTTGGCCACGCTGATTTGGGTAGGGCTGTTTGGGGCTGTCAGGGTAATCACGGTCAGGCCGTCCTCCTGGGCTGCATTTTCAGGCAGCACATCGAAGCGGAAAGGTGCGTCTGTCAGCACATAGCCGCTGGGAGCCACTACCTCCACGGCCTGATAGCCTCGACCATACTCCAGCTCACAGGGCAGCTTCATAACGCCGCTACCGTCCGTATACCAGGTGTCTGCGCCCCACCACTCCAGCTTCTGGCCTTTGGGGTCAATGATCTGGAAGCCGACGCCTGCTGCGGGGATGGCCACACCGGTGATGGCGTCTACCTTCACCACCTTTAGGTAGCTGTAGAACCGCTGGTTATTGATGATATAGCTGTAGGTCTTGCCGTTTTCGCCGATCATCACGGTGAAAGGCTCCATCAGCTTACTACCCTCCCAGCCGGAGGTCTGCTCTACGGCATAGAGGCCGTAGGGTAAGTAGGGAGAGATGGCAAAGCCGTCCTTGTCAATGGTGAGCTGCGCCCTGGCATTTGCCGGAGCAGCGTCATAGCTGCCGGCAGAGACAAGGTAGATGTTGAAGGTAGCACCCACCTCCGGCGTTTCCACCTTGGTGATGCCGGTGTCCGTGTGCTTCACGATCTGGATCCGACCCATAATGACCTGCTCCTGCACAACAGGAGCATTGTAGCTGTTTACGGCCTCCAGCGTCCCGTTGGGCGTGATGTTGCGGACATACACCGTGGGGTCGATCAGATAGCCCTCCGGTGCCTTAGTCTCTTGGATCAGCAGCGTGCCGATGGGGACGGTGGGTACTGCACCGTAATAAAACAGTTCTCCGGATATAAGCCAAACTCTGTTATAATGAATTTCGCCATCCTCATCGGTTCGAAATATCCATGTACGGGTAGGCGCACCGCTGGCCTCGGCTTCCGCCGCGGTGGCATACTGCCCGTCATAGTACCTGAAGGTAAATTCTGCACCAGCCAGCGACGCATTGCCGCTGGCCACCTATGCCGATAGGTAAGGCTTTGATCCCTCTCTGCCTTTTCCCCCGGCTCACACCCGGCGTACACCTTTCAGCGTACCGGGCGTTCCATCATATCCTATAGTAAAATTGACACAAAAAATGCCGACCTGCTAAAGTCGGCGAAGTTGACAGGAAACAAATATCCTGTTACAATATTCGACAAGAGTGCTGCACGAACGGCAGGCGGTTGGCTACACCACCCGAAAGGGGGTGAGGCTTATGCCTATAACTTTGACTTTACATATCTTCGGATTTGTAATTACCATCAAGGTTAAAAGCGAAAACCGCCACTCTGGCAAGTGACGGTTTTCTTGAGTTCTCTCAAGTTAATTAACACTACCAAGAGCTAACCGCTTGTCGCAGCACTCTTTCTATGCTTATCTTACCACACGGACAGGAAATGTCAAGTGTGGTTTTTATTTTGTGGCACCACAAGAACAGCGGTATCCAACAATTTTACGCATAGAACAACAATTGCCCTTGACGGGCGCAGCGGCTGGGGTGGCACCCCCAGCCGCTGCTTTTTTTGCACTGGAACATCTCATTCTTTTAGGCAACTTGCCTATACTCAGTATAGGCTTCCCCTCAATAAAAGTCAAATGCGAATTTAGGGGGCTTTTGTGGCACCGCAGGAGCAAGCGTAGTGGTCGAGAATGTGTTCTTCATGAGATCCTACCTTAACTTGCTCATAGGAGCTGTGATAACCCATGCAGTTGGGGTTACCTGTTTCGTGAAAGTGTTGCTTCATCGACTCTCCACTTTCAAGGATTGCAGTAACATCCGCATTGCATCCATTACAACGCCAGACAGATGCCATCTCATAGTCATCTACAATTTCCGTCCGATACACCGGTTCCCAGCTGTGCTGGTGTGCCGGCTTGGGATCCGGCGCTGTCGGCGTGCTGCCGGAATTGCTGCCGCCGCTGGAGGAGCTGCCGGAATTTCCGGAACTACCAGAGCCGCCGGTGCCGGAGGGCGCCTTGCTGTCGGAGGATCCGCTGCCCGTGGAGTCGTTGCTGTTCTTGGCTTCGCTGCCGGTGCTGCCACTGGCGGAAGGAACGGAGCTGCTGTCACCGTTGCCGCTACTCGGCTCGCTGTTCTCGTTGGGCTTGGTCTCCCCAGTGGGCAGCTGCTGCACCTTATCGGCAGCCACGATGATCTGCCCATCCTTGTCCACGATGTTGCCGCTGGCATCCAGCGTTTTGCCCTCGGCCGCAGCGCCGGATTTATCTACCACAGTCTTGCTGCCGTCCTCGGAGGTGGCAACATAAAATTCCATGCCGGTCTCTGCCGTGCCGATCTTATCCTTGGCAGCGCCTTCCGTTTTCTTGCCGCAGGCCATCATGGTCAGTGCCATGGCCACGGCCAGAAATAGGACAAATAGCTTTTTCATATAGCGCTCCTTTCTCCGTAGGTTTCCTATTTGATTCTAACATACCATGTTTTAGCAGAAAATGCAAATGGGTATCTTTTGTGTCAATTTTAAGATATGACTGGCGCCTGTTGCTCCATCCCCATTACAGGGACTTCCTCGCTCGTGACGCCGCTCTCGCAGCTTATCTGCCTCATGGAGTGAGTAGCTATGCAGACAAGCTGTTTTCTGTGTTCCACTGCACCTATCATTGGATAGGGTTAGGAGCCGTCCTATGGGGTAGCGGTCTTTTTTCAAAAGGTCTTTCACCGTGATGATAGCTACTCGGCCTCAACCGCTATACAGGCTTTCGCCTGTCAAGCGCCCCGTACCTTCGGAGGTTCGTCAGTGCGGCGTGTGCAGGCCGCACATTCTCTCCCTGCCTATCCGACACCCGGCCTATCTGCGCCATATCCCAAAGGACTTAGGTACATTCGGCCGACTTTAGCGGGATCAGCACCCCGGCCATACTCCATATGGCCGACGCACTCCGCAGCTCAGTGTGGGCGTTGCCGCCCATCGGCGCAGCAGTTCGAGCTTAAAAAGCCCGGGCGGCCTTTTCAGCCGTCAACGCATCTCACCATCACCGCTTGTGGCATCCAGCTTTTTCAGCAGTACACCCACAGGGTCGCTCTGGGGGTTATCCGTCACCCGCAAGGTAGTAGTCTGACCGCTGCTTACCGTGAAGGAATAAGCCCTGCTGTCCAGCGCATAGCCCTTGGGCGCCACCAACTCACGACGCCAGTAGGTGCCGGCCTTCAGCTCCAACGATCCGGAGTTTCCGTTTGCGTCTGTGGTCAGAGTGCCCAGCCGGCTGCGGTCTGCCAGAGCGTCCGACTCGCTGTCATATATGCCGTACACGGCTCCGGCCAGAGAATAGCAGCTGTTGCCGTCCGTCAAGGCCGGATTGGCGCTGCTCTTGGTCAGCGTCACCTTGCCGGTGGGCTGATAAGTCCACATGAGGCAGATCTGATCTCTACTGTTTGTGATTGGATCCGCCCGAAACACTATAAAGTTATCGGGGATCTTGGATTGGTCGTAGTTCAGGCCTTCGTTGTAAACGGCCTTGATCTCAGCGAAAAATACGCCGTTGCCGGTGCCATTGTACTGGCTCACGGCCTGATGTATAAGCCAAAGCCGTGTTCGGTCGGTAGTATTCTCCGCCAGCCAAGCAAAAGACCGATATACGCCATAGACTTCCGATACAGAGAAACTATTCCCTACTGCTGGGGTCTTTCCAGCCGGCTTCATACACAGCCATTTCACATTTTTATAGCCCGAAATATCGGCCATACCAGAAGAATTGCTGTAGCTTACACCGTTGACAGAAACATATTCTTTGTTTGAGGTGGTAATTTTGGCGCCGAGACTGGCTGCGTAGGCCGTGGCGGCAAGAGACGGGATAATAAGTCCCAGCGCCAGTACCACAGCCAGCAGCAGAGACAGACGCCTGTTGGTTTTCTTTTTCATAATGCGCTCCTTTTCTTTAGAATTTATGTATGAAAAAAGGAACCGCAATGTGGTTCCTTGGATATTTTGCTTTGAAGACAGCTTACTGCCGGAGATCATAGCGGCAGATCATCTTCCAATTCTTCCGGCGCTACATTGCCTAAGCTGTCTTCGGCTGCGCCGCTGTCTCTCTTGGAGTCGCCGAAGTACACATTGTCGGCAATGACTTCGGCGCTGCGCCGTGCGTTGCCATCCTTGTCCTTCCAGTCACGGAGCTGCAGACGCCCCTCCACAATGGCCATGCGGCCTTTGGTGAAATACTTGGCCACAAACTCGGCTACAGCTCTCCATGCTACAATGTCGATAAAGTCCGTGGCTCGCTTGCCGTCCTCGCCTTTGAAGTCCCGATCCACCGCCAGCGTGAAGCTGGCGACTGCCGTACTGTTTTGCGTGCGGCGCAGCTCCGGATCACGGGTCAAGCGTCCCATAATAATGATTCTGTTCAACATGGTCTTTTCCTCCTGAAATTAAAATTCGTGTTCGTGTGTCGTGGTGTGCTGCTCTCGCAGCCGCTCACGCTCCTGCTTCAGCTCTGCCACTGTGCGGTTGCCGCCCTGCTCCATGGTAATGCCGCTGTTGACATTGGCATCCAGTCCGTGGTGCAGCAGCCAAGCCCTAAGATCTGGGTGGAAAGAAATCAGCTCGGCACGATCGACAACCTCCTTTGCACTCACCTTCTCCCGCTGGATGTCCACTGCTGTGCAGTTTCGGTAGCGCCGAACGGTCTTGCGACTCACACCCAGATCCTGGGCGATTTTTGATACATTGGTTTCTGCGGGATGCTGCTCAAAGTAGCGCACGACTTTTTCCAGCAATGGAGAGGGTGTGTGCTTAGTGACTGGAATCCAGCAGAAATGCAAATGCGATTCGCCGCTTTCGTCCCGATGCACGGCGGCTGTCACTACATTCTGTTCTCCGCCGTAGCGCTGGATCAGGAAATCATAGCAGAGCCGGAAGAACCGACGCTCCTCCCTTTCCGGAAGATCCTTGGGTTTGGTAATGACCCACCCGCACATGACATTTAAATCCGCCCGATCCCGACAACGCAACTCGCCCAATCTCTTTTTCAAGTAGGTATATGGCTTCATTCTACGCTGCGGTGCCAAGTCGTAATTCAGCTTCGTGCGGTCTGGATCAATGTCGATGTTAGTTGGCCGCTTAACCTCCCGCAGAATGTGGCGCAGGCATCCAGAGGAAGCCCGCAATCCGCCAAACTTCTTAAATGCTGCCATGCGCTCTCCTTTCAACAGTTGTGCTTTGTGCCGCAGCGGCACAAAGCATTTTATATCGTTCGCCGTAAGGCGAACACCTTCAACCGAGCGTGCATGCAAATGCACCCCGGTTGCCGCTCGCACTTCCGGCGAGCGTCCCCCAAGGGTCAAGGGGGTCGCAACCCCATTGCAACCCGAACATACCTGTGAGGGCGACTGTCTCGGATATACCTAAGCTGAACACCCGAAGGGTGGGCAGGTTTGGTATATCTTGCTAAGTCGAAAAAAGCGAGGCTGGAAAACCTTGATTTATCAAGATTTTTTGAATATACTGCAAATATGAAGGTTTTTGCAGTTTTGCCGCTTTTCTCGGCAGCCGCCGCAGCGGCGCAATGCGGGGAAACTGTCTTTCCCCGCCCCTCCATCACAATTCCACATTGTGCTCCAGCACATAGCGCAGGGCTTTCTCCACATACGCCTCTCGGTCACGCTTCTTTATGGTAGCAGGGAACAGCGCCTCCGGTACAGTGTACTTCCGTGGCTTCATCGGCACCGGTGCAGCGGCCTCCGAATCTGCTGCCGGAGCCTGCATGATCCGCAGCAGCCGTTGAGGGGCATATTTTGCCTCGCTGCCGTTGCGGATCCAATCGTTGTAGTCCACCCGCAGCGCATGGCAGTTGTTATCCGTCAGTGGGAAGCGATGGGTGCGCCGTAGCTGCAGCAGCAGTCGTTGGGTGTCGGCGTCCAGATAGGAGAGATCAACAGCAGCGCCCTGCGAGATGTCCTTCCGCTCATAGAGCCGGTACAGCTCGTCGATGAGGTAGGTGAGTCGGATTTTTCGACGGACAGTTCTGCCGGACTGCCCGTACATCTCACCAATAAGATTTACTGTTTCTTTCTTTGGACTTTCGGCCACGGTGTCCGGAAGTCCATCATCTTTTTCTATGGCGTTCTGCCCCTCCAGCTCCGCCATCAGGTCGGTGCGCTGCCCTTGCCGCTGCATGGCGTCAAACAGTTGCCGGTATGCCCATGCTTTTTCCAGCTCGGTGACGCCGGTGCGCTGGAGATTGCTGTCGTTGATGATCCTCACTGCCTGCACATCATCCACCCGAACGATGCTGGCCTTGATGGTCTCCCAGCCCAGCTCTTTGGCTGCTCTGACACGGTTATGGCCGGCGAGGATCTCATACGCGCCATTGATAGGATAGCTTTGGATGCTGTCCTTGGGGCGAACGATGATGGGGTACACCAGCCCGCTGGCCTGCAGAGAGGCTTTCAGCTCGGAGTAGGTTTCCTCGTCCAACTGGCGGAAGGCGTTCTTGGGACTGGCGGACAGATCCTTCAGCGGCAGCTCCACGGCGTCATCCTCGCTCCGCTCCTCCGGCATTTGGCCGGGGAGAGGGCTAAACGACCAGCGCTGGGCGGCCTGCTCTGCCCGCTCCTGCCGCTGCCGATCCAGCTCGGCATAGTTAAACATGGGGATCTTGCTCACATCCCGCTTGGGGTATGGGTAGGGGTCTTTGCGGTTTTTCAGCATAATGGTGTTCCTCCTTTTGACAAAACCAATTATTTTTCTTATACTTTGAATAGAACGGAGGTGTATCTACTGTGAATAAAATTTTTTCTGATGCTATATGGTGCGCTATAATTGCGGGAATCTTCGGCATCATCACATCAATAATCAGTAAAATTCCAGCCAAGAAAACTACGCAAGATGTCCGAATGACTCAGCTAAACGAGGTGTATGTTCCACTGGAGAAGCTGTTGCAGCTCAACATATCTCCACTTGAAAAGATAGCTGCTGCTCAAAAGATCATCTCGGAACAATATCTTATCTTTCCACCTGCCATAAAGAAGGAAGTAGACACGCTTTCAAAAGAACCAGAGCCAGATTTAAAGACACTAACAACGATGGTTCATTCCTATTACGAATGGACAAAACGAAGTTTGGGCTATCCATGCAACGAGTGGGCTATCTTGTCAAAATACACACCCATTAGAAGCAAACGCGATTTGTGGCTGGCTCGGTTGGGAATGCTTGCTGTATTTATCTGGGTGTATGCCGGAGTATATGTGTATTCTGCAATTTATGAAAATGAAAACTCACTGGGGCTTTCCGACTCACTGCTTATTGGATTAGGTGCCTATTTTGTATTGGGATTGGGCCTAATGATTTCAGCACTGATCATGTTTTTGTCAATCAAATTAGTGAACTTTATTCAACGAAAAGTCAAACAGTTGTTAGCTGCGAAGAAGAATCGTAGCAGCACCGGCAATGATCGCCATGGCCAGAGCAATCAGTAGTGTCGATAGCACAGCAGATATATCTCCACTGAGATTTGCAACTACATAGAGCAGCACAACGCATAAGACAATCAATGTGACTAATAATATGGTCGTCATAGATACTCCTTTTGACGAAAGTAGCGGCAGCCTTTCGGCTGCCGCTGCTGCTTTATTTACCTGTTGGAACAAGTGTGTCCTTTCAACTTCGGGAACTGAGTTCCCGAAGTTGAATTCATTTGAGGAAATCTGGGGTCAAAGAGCAAACGGGCACTCAGTGCCCGTTTGCTCAGAATCATACCCGCAACGGTCAGTAAGTCCAATCCTCACCCTTCTGGACAATAGACTGATGCTCCCGCTCTACGGGATCGAGCTTGGGCATGGTCTCCTTTAGGCTGTGGTCATCCTGCGTGTGGAACTGGCTTTCCAGCTCCAGACCATACGGGATCAGAGGATAGCTTTCTGTGGGTCGGAACGCATGGGCGGCTTTGATATACATGGCGGTAGGCAGCGGGGTGTTGACAGGAGTCAGATCATCCTGCGTTAGAGTGCGGAAAGGTACAATGAGGAAGCTATACAGCTTACCATCACGGGTCTCAATCAGATTGTGGTAGCCGTCGCCGCATAAGCAATAGATGGCCTTGATTTTCATCATGTCATTCTCCTCTCAACGAGAACAGCGGCAGCCTTTCGGCTGCCGCTGCTGCTTGGTTTGTTTACTTATTGGGATGGAGCCTTTTTAACTTCGGGCACTCGGTGCCCGAAGTTAAATCCTTTTGGGAAAGTCGTGGAGCAAAGAGTAAACGGGCACTCAGTGCCCGTTTGCCCAGAATCATACCCGCTGCGGTCAGTAAGTCCAATCTTCATCCTTTCGGACAACAGACTTTTGCTCCTGTTCCACGGGGTTGAGCTTGGCCATGGCGTTCTTTAGACCGAAGGCGTTCTGCGTGTGCTGATGCTGATAATCAGCGGCCACCTGCTGAACCATTTCCATAATGTTGGGAAAAACCAGCTGTGTATAGCCGCGCATTACCAGCTTCAAGACATCTTTGGCGTTGGTACAAACATCACGCTCAGTCTTCGGATCTACCGTAACTGGATTTTTGGTGTTGCGGTCAATATATGGCTCGGTAATATATTCCTCTGTAACAGGGAACATATTTTGAATGAGAAACGCTCGGCGCTGTCCCATTACATCCCCAAAGCGAATCGTGTTGCATTTAGGTTTTCTGACGCCTCGATCCATCTGGCGCTGGAGCTTCTTCTGCACAATGTTCTCATATTTTTCTATTTGGGAAGAAATCGGAATACACCAGAATATATAGGGACGCTGACGATCTGGGAATGCGTAGAAGCATGGGCGGGAGTGTACGCCTTCGCTGTTTTTCATAAGCAGTTTATCCCGATCATACTTTGAAAAAAATCCGTCGGATATAAAGTAAAAATGTCCCGTCTGCATAATTCACCCAAAAAAGAACGAGCCTTGCCAAAGCAAAGCTCGTAAGATTTGAACCCGACTATTTATTTGGACTCCGCCGTCGGTCGGCGGAGAAACATTTGCGCCCGGTTACTTATTTGGACTCCGCTGCCGGTCAGCGGAGAAACATTTGAAATATCTCTATTCCGTCTTTATTATATGAAACCATTGGGCAAATGTCAAATGTAAATCTCAACTTACCGTTCAAATTCCATATCATCAGCCCGGCCATGGCCGTGAGTCCAATCTATGGACTGCTGTTTTCCTGCATCCCGCTGCACCTGCTCTTGCAGCTGCTCCTTTTCACGCTGGAGTTCCTTCACCTTCTGCTCCAGCTCCACGACTCTGCTGTTCATGGTCTGAAAGATTTCGCTGAAGCCTTCCAGCACCCGCATGGCATCCACGATCCCCTTGCCGGCTGCATCCAACTGGCCGTACCTTGCGTCAGCAGCATCTTGCCGTTTGGCGGCTTCCTGCAGATAAGCCCGTAGTTCCTTGTGGTCTGCTTTCAGTTCGGTATGTTCATCGTGCATCATACTGTTGGATGGATTCAGGCGGTCGGAAATCATGCGCAGCTGATTCAGTCCGGCCTTTACTGCCAGCTCCAGCTTGGAAGTCAGTTCAGCTGCGATATTTTTTTCAGCTTTGATTAGAAATTGCTTGTAAGTAAATATGCTTACTAATGCAGATACGATCAGCGAACTTGCAATACCAATTCCAAGCGATACCCAGTGTTCCATGTTTCCCTCACTTTCCGATGGGAGCACCAGATAGCCCGCCTCACTGAGTGCTCCACAAATGCAGACCGCGAGAAGCAGAAATATGTTGATGCCACCCCATGCCAGGCATATATTTAACTGCCTATCTATGTCTTTCATATTGTATCACATCCCTTCCCACAAAGCAAATCATCACCGCCTCGACGGTTCCTTGGTTGTGCATCCCGTCGATCGCCCCGTAACAATAGGCCAGCAAACGGAAAACCACTGCCGCCATTTTTTACACTGGCCGCTTGCACATCGTCCGTGCTCGTACTGGCAGCCCCGACACGGGACTTCTGGTATGGAGTGTGGCCGTATTTTGTTATTCTTCATAGGCTTTCTCCTTCTTGCCCATATACGCCCTGATCCACGCCGCCAAAGCGGCCTGAAATGCAGAGTCTTTCGTGAGCTGCTTTGCGCCTTCCGGCAACAGCACCTCTGGGACAGCGAAACTAATACGCTTCATCTGCAGGGGCTTTCTCTCATCAGACAATCCCAGTGCCTGCTCTACCGCGCACACCGTCAGATGTCCGTCCATCTCCGCCTGCCGCAGCGCTTTGGCCTGTGTTTCTTTCAACAGGATCTCTGGATAGTCTCCCAACACAGCCGCCACAACCTGCTGGCTGATAGGGGAGAGAAATGCCACCTGATACCCGGCTTTCACTTGGATGCCGGTCTTGGCGTCTAGCGCATTGGCGTCTACCATATCCAGCAGCTCCGGCGTAAGGTCATTGAGTTTGATATACATATCCAGCGTTTTAGAGCCGATTCCGAAACGCTGAGCGGCAACATCTCGGTTTCTTCCCAACTTCGGGCGCTCAGTGCCCGAAGTTGTATCTGTCCGTTGTCCCTGCGTTATACCCGTTTCGGTTTGAACGGCTTCCAGCCACACTTTGTATGTCCTGGCTCGCTCGGAGGGCAGCCAATCCGGACGCTGGATGTTGGTCTCCGCCATCATGATGTCGGCGTCTGCATCGGAGAGCTGCGCCACGATGCAGGGCACCGTGGTCAGTCCCAGCTCCTGCGCCGCCGTCCAACGGGTGTGACCGGCGATGATCTCATAGGCGCCAGGCTGCATCGGGTCACGACGCACCAGCAGGGGCGTTTGTATACCGCTGCTGCGGATGCTGTCTACCAGCGCCGCATAATGTGCGCTGTCCGTCCGCACCTTGAAGGTGTGGTTGCTCTTGGGGCGCAGCGCCGTCACCGGCAGCTGCTGCACCTGCTCCTGATTGACGGCAGGGATGCCGCCCAGGATAATGGACATGCCGTTATCCTGCCCTTGCGACATGGCAAGGCGTTCCTGTAAGGTCATTTATTCTCCCTCCGTAATATCCAGCAGCCTTGATGGCCGAGGCTCAAACCAGCCCTCGCTCAGTGCCACAGGCATCGTCTGTCTGATATGATCCATAAAACCATAGACGGCTAAATCTTTGGCCACCTGCTCCGGTGATTTACCGCTTGCCTTGGAGAAGGCAATGATGCGCTCGCCCAGCTTGCTATCCCGTGGGATGTCCACAGCCAGCTCTACATGAATTTTATAATCATCCACGATGCAGCACCTCCTTTGCCACGGCCATGTAGGCCTGCCCGATCTCGCTGCCCTCTTTGCTCACGCAGCTGCGCCGCTCACGAGGTGCATTGCTGGCCTCGGTCAAGTAGGGAATCATGGTATTAAATACCTTATCGCCCAGCGCGGCAATCAGATCATCCCGCACACGGTGGATGCTGCTGCGGCGCCGATCACAGCGGGTAAGCAGCACACCCAGCAGCTCCAACGGAGGGTTATACGAGCGCTGTACCTGGCTCATTGTGCCCAGCAGGTCGGAAATGCCGGCAACGGCGTACTCCTCCGGCTCCACCGGCACCAGCAAACCGTCTGCCGCTGCCAGAGCGTTGATGGTCAGCAGATCCAGCGACGGTTTGCAGTCCAGCAGGCAGTAGTCATAGCCGTCTGCGCTGTTGCCCATGTCAAACCCCGCAATGGCTCGTGCCAGCACCCGTGCTCCGTCGGCCACCGTGGCCAGCAGGGTAGGAGCGCTGGACAGTGCCGGCGTGGCCGGTATATAGTCCAGGTTCTCTCCGTCATGATGCCGGACAAAATTGGCCATGGTCACCGGCATATTGTAAGCGGTGAAGTAGATCAGCTCATTGACGGTGCTGGGCGTGTTGTCGGGGACATAGCCCAGTGTGTCGCTGAGGTTGCGCTGGGGATCCAGGTCAATGAGCAGCACACGCTTACCCAGCTTGGCCAGAGCGGCGCCCAGATTGATGGTGGTGGTCGTCTTACCGACGCCGCCTTTTTGATTGCAAATAGCGATTGTTTTCATTTTTTGCCTCCTGTGTGTTTTTATTTTTCCTCCGATAAAGTTGTCCGGCAGGGGTGCGCACCCCTGCCGGATCGGAGGTCAACCGACAGTTTGGCTCATGCGCCGGCCTGCCGGATATAAACTGAATTCTTGCGAGTGTGCTCCTTGCTGCGGTGAGGGTCGCAGCTTGTGGAAACGGAACCCACAGGCTGCTTTCCCCACCAGAAAGGAAGAGGGGTATGAAAACCGGCAACACGGTTCATGCACCGTATTGCCGGATATGGTATAATATGGAAATTCACAGCAAGTAAGGAGAAACAAGAAAAGAATGGATGTCCAAGATATTAAAGCTCTGCTCGAAGAACTTACTCAGTGCTACCAATCACCCGACATGAGTGTTTCAAAGTGGGCAGAGCAATGGTATAGCACATTTATTGCAAACCGTGACATTACCAAAAAGTCGGCAGCAATGTACCAGCAGAAGCTGAAACACTACATTTTGCCGAAAATCGGTGATATACCAATGAGATCAGTAACAGAGGTGCAACTTCAGGAGATACTGAACAGCGCCTGTAGCAGCAAGTCTACAGCCCAAAAAGTAAAAATCGTGATTCAAGCTATGTTTCGACGAGCAAAATCATGCAAGTTGATATTGAGCGACCCATCGGAGAATATCATGCTTCCAAAGGCTCCAGAAGGAACGCACCGCAGTATTACGGATTTTGAGAGAAGGGAAATACTGCTGTTGGCTGAGAAGCACTATGCTGGGCTTTATGTGTTGACTCTACTTCAAACGGGAGTAAGACCCAGTGAAGCAATAGCATTGCGGTGGGGGGATGTCGATTTTGAGGAACGAACAATAACTATTAGTCGTGCCGTAGAAAGCGGAACAAAAGTTGTAATCAAAGACCCAAAAACTTCCGCTGGGGTGCGAGTGCTCCCCATTCCCGATTATCTGTATGAACGCCTTTGGGTCAAGAAAAAAAGTGCAGATGAACTTCTTTTCTGCCAACCGCTCACTGGGCAAATGCACTCGTCCAGTAGTGCAAATGACTATTGGAACAACTTCAAGCGAGCCTTGGATATTCAAATGGGCGCTAAGGTTTATCGGAACAAAATCGTACAAAGCGTAGTAGCCGAAGATCTTGTGCCATATTGTTTGCGGCATACATACTGCACAGATTTACAGCGAGCCGGCGTGCCGATCAACATTGCAAAGTACCTCATGGGTCATTCGGATATTTCTGTGACCAGCAAAATTTATACTTCTACAACCCCGGATGTTATTAAACGAGCCAAAGAATCTATGGATAATTTTTACAGCGGACTCTGACTCCGTATGTGAGGGTTCGAATCCTTCTCCCGCTGCCACTGAGAAGTCTGAAACCGTAAGGTTTTGGACTTCTTTTTTTCTGTTTGACCCTTTATCTGACCCTTTAACCGTTTTGCAGCTTCTTTCCACAGATGGTGTGCTGCATATAGGCTTCCATTCGATTTGCACTGTCCTGCTTCATCTTCTCCGAAACATGACCGTATACGTCCAAAGTGAATGCCGCGGTCGCGTGACCAAGATTGGATTGCACTGTTTTTACATCATCACCATTTTGAAGACACAAGACCGCGTAAGTGTGACGCAAACTGTGAACATTGGCCTTTTCCGCTCCGATTTGCTTTGCAATTTTCTTGAAGTGAGCATATACCGTTTGCGGGCAGTAATGATTGCCAAATACCGTTGTGAAGACGAACCAAGTTTTTTGTTCTTCCGCAGAGCGCCATCCACGCCACGCAAGGCCGGCTTTCATACGTTGCTGTACTTGCTCTTTTTTCTGATTTTTCAACATATTCATCAGCATCGGTGGTGGTGTCAGCAAGCGCTCTTTATCATTTTTTAAGGGAGCGAATGTGTAGCCGCCCGCCTTTTTGGTGCGTTTTAGGAGTTGATGATAAATGCGAATCGTACCGCGGTCAAAATCGATACAGTCCCATGTCAGGCCAATCGCTTCCGACTCTCTTACTCCGCTGAAGAGTATGAACTTCAAAATGGCACGATAGCTGTCCTGTTCGACCAACACTGAAAACTGTTGAATTTGCTTGTCGGAAAGAGTCTCAATTTCTTTTTGCTCTTTGCGTGGGAGAGTGGTCAACTGTGCCGGATTCGAGCGAATCATTTCATTCCACACTGCTTGATTCAGTGCTTTGCTGAGGACACCGTGCACATTGCGGATGGTTTTTGCTGACAGCGGTTTTTCACCATCTTCTCCTCGATAAAGTCGGTTATACAGTGTTTGGATCATGTGTGGCTTCAGGTCAGACAATCGGTATTTGCCCATGTACGGAATGATGTGATATTTACAGGCGATTTTGTAATTCCGTATTGTACCGTATTTTTTATCGCCCATGTATTCGTCCAGCCAGATATTAAGCCATTGTTCGAGCGTTGTTTTATCCTGTAGGATATACGTTCCGCTGTCGATCTCCGCGGTGATCGCGGTGAGCTTCTGCCTTACCTCCCTCTGCGTTTTGCCATAGACGGATTTCTGGATCTGCTTTCCCGTTCCGGGATCAATGCCAAGGGTATAGCGCGCCTCCCAGCGCCCGTCAGGGCGCTGACGGATCGTGCCGCCGCCCTTGGCTCCTTTTGTCTTTCGCGTTGTCAATGAAACCTCCTGTTCTTCTGAAATCATAAAACGGCCAGTCAGTCCGTTGTTTTATCGCTGCTTGTCGCTGTCGAGCCACGCCACGAAGTCTTCAAGGGACATCTTACCACTGGTACATAGGTCGCGCTTCTTTCGCGCTTCCTTCGACCATGCGGTGAACTCTGCCTTGGTCATCGTTCCGTATCGCACACGGGCATTGTGGGCCTTATAAGAGCGCGTAAACTCCCTCGAGGCGGGGTTCTTCATCTGCCGACTCTGATACTGCACCACCGCTCCCATCTGGCGGCAGGTCTTTTCCGAGCCTTCCATTAACCGTGTGCAATAGTCCTGCGTGATGTTGCCGGTCACAACGAAGTATCTGCCGCAGTTTTTGCACTTGTGGATCGCCAGCGGCAGGCGGAGACAGTACGCCTTCAAGTAGTTGTAGAGGTCGCGCACGGTGTTTGGGTAAAGCACCTCGCGCAG
>CAKTKM010000003.1 GCA_934569425.1 uncultured Oscillospiraceae bacterium | reverse complement strand
GATACGGTCTCTACGCCCTATATTCTGAAGATCAATCCCTCCATGATCCCCGTCATGGTGGCTGCCATCAGCAGCAGCGACATGGATGTCAACGCCCTCAGCGATTTTGTGGAGAATGAGCTGACCGGAAAGCTGACCGGGATCACCGGCGTAGCCAGTGTGGAGATCATGGGTACGGTGGAGCGGCAGCTCCATGTGGTGCTGGACGCGGAAAAAACGGCCGATCTGACCGAGACGGTCCGCCGGCAGGTGAACCGCCAGCTGAACAAGGCAGCCGGAAAGCTCTCTGACGCCAAGGAGCAGATCACCGAAGCCCAGAAGGCGCTGGACGAGGGGATCTCGCAGGCGGCGGAGGGCGTGGGAGACGGCGTGACCGCCGCCCTGAACAAGACGGTGGATGCGCTGAAAAACGCGATGAACGCCACCCCCGCCATGTCGGAGGAGGAAAAGGCGCTGCGGGAGAGCATTGCCGCCGATCAGGCGGCGCTGTCTGCCAACGATGAAAAGATCCGCGCCAATCTGGAAGTGATCGCAAACCCCAACGCGGGGGAGGAGGAAAAAGCCGCCGCGCGGACGGAAAACGAGACACTGACAGCGGAGAATCTGACGCTGGCGCAGCGGATCACAGAGAACACGCAGACCCTTTCTGGGATGGTGTCGGAGCGGCTGGAGCAGCAGCTGCGGCAGGGCGTGGACGAAATGGAGAAGACCATCGGGGACATTGAGGATTTCCTGAACGACCCCAAACGGTTTGACGGACTGGGCAGCCAGCTCTCCAGCGGCGTGGAGTCGGTGATGGACGGGGTGCTGCTGATGACCGAGGGAGACGTGCAGCTGAAGCTGGCCATGCAGCAGATCGAGGAAGGCGAAAAGCAGCTGGCCGAAAGCCGCAAACAGGTGCTGGAGCAGCTGGACATGGACGGTGTACTGTCCGTTTCCGTCATTCAGCAGCTGCTGACAGCACAGGACTTCTCCATGCCCGCCGGATACATCAATGACAATGACGGCGTCAGCTACATGGTATCTGTAGGCAATGAGCTGCGCACCAAAGAAGAACTGGAGGACATGGTGCTGCTGGATCTGGGCATTGACGGCGTGGAACCTGTCCGGCTCAGCGACGTGGCCACCGTGTTCAGCACCGACAACTCCGATGAGATCTACGCCAAGCTCAACGGGGAAAACGGCATTATTGCATCCTTTACCAAGCAATCCAACTACGCCACAGCGGAGGTGTCCGACAATATCACCGCCCGGCTGGAGCAGCTGACGGCACAGTACGACGGTATCAGCTTTAAGCCCTTGATGGATCAGGGGGACTATATCCATCTGATCGTGGAGACGATCCTCTCCTCCCTGCTGTGGGGTGCGCTGTTCTCGGTGCTGGTACTGTTCCTGTTCCTGCGGGATTGGCGCCCAACACTCATTACCCTGATCTCGATCCCCACCAGCGTGATCTTTGCCGTGGTATTGATGTACTTCACCGGCGTTACCATCAACATGATCTCTCTCAGCGGTCTGCTGGTGGCGGTGGGTATGCTGGTGGACAATTCCGTGGTGGTCATTGAGAACATTTACCGGCTCCGCGCCAAGGGCGCCACGGTGGTGCAGTCCGCCGTGTCCGGCGCGGGTCAGGTGCTGGGCGCGATTGCCGCCAGCACGCTGACCACCGTCTGCGTATTTGCGCCCATTGTCTTTGTGGAGGGTCTGACCCGCCAGCTGTTCACCGATCTTGCCCTGACGATCACCTATTCCCTGCTGGCAAGCCTGCTGGTGGCGCTGACGCTGGTACCCGCCATGGCCAGCGGGATGCTGCACCGTCCGCTGGAGCAGAAGCGGGGGCTGCTGGATAAGATCTATCCCGCCTACCGAAAGGCGATCCTCTGGTCGCTGGATCACAAGGCGGCGGTGCTGGCCGCCGCCATGGCGGCGCTGATCATTACCGGACTTGTCACCGTCAAGCGGGGCTTCAGCTTTATGCCGGATATGGATATGAACAGCGTCAACGTGACCGTTACCATGCCGGAGGACTGCAGCCGCGAGGAGGCGGTGGCCTATACGGATGAGGTGGCTCGCCGCTGCATGACCATTGACGGGGTGGACGCCGTAGGTGCCATGATCCAGGGGGACAGCGGTATGAGTCTCATGTCCTCCGGCGGTGCCAACGACGCGACCGTTTACATCACGCTGCCGGATGATTTTTCCGGAAACAGCGTAGGAAAAGAGATCGAGGCGCTGTGCGCCGATATGGAGTGTACCGTTACCGCGGCCAATGTCATGTCCGGTATGATGAGCTATGTGACCGGAAACGGCGTCTCTTTGCGGGTTTACAGCGAGGATATGGAGACCCTGCAATCCACCGCCAAGGCCATTGCCCGCCGCATAGAGCAGGTGGAGGGTACCGTGGATGTGTCCGACGGTTTGGAGGACGCGGCGCAGGCGCTGCGTGTCACCGTTGACCGAACCAAGGCGATGGAGCATGGCATGACGGTGGCGCAGATCTATATGCAGGTGGCAGCCGCCCTGAACACCAGTACCGCCGGCACCGATATGGTGCTGGATAATAGTTCCGTGCAGATGATCATTCAGCAGGACGAGGATGCCAAGTTGACCGTGGAGACCCTGCCGGATCTGAGGATCGACCCCGACAGCGCCATGTCTGCCGCGATGGGCGGCAGTTCGTCCTCTTCCTCCCTCTCTGCCCTGACCGATGCCGACGGCAGCACGGACACCGACAGGCGCTTTCTACTGAAGGACGTGGCTACGGTGGAAAAAACAGTCAGTCTGAACACCATTCAGCGGGATCAGCAGCGCCGCTGCGTTACGGTTACCGCAGCCATTGACGAGGGCTACAACGTGACGCTGGTGTCCGATCAGGTGACAAAGGCGGTCAACAGCCTGGAGCTGCCTTCCGATGCCAGCGTGGAGTTCAACGGCGAAAGCGAAGCCATTCTGGACGCCATGGGGCAGGTGCTGCTGATGCTGCTGCTGGGCATTGTGCTGGTGTACTTTGTCATGGTGGCGCAGTTCCAGTCGCTGCGGGAGCCGTTTATCGTGATGTTCACGATCCCGCTGGCCTTTACCGGAGGCTTCCTTGCGCTGCTGCTGACCGGCATCGAGCTGAGTGTGATCGCACTGATCGGCTTTGTCATGCTGGTGGGGATTATCGTCAACAACGGTATCGTGCTGGTGGACTATATCAATCAGCAGCGTCTTGCGGGGATGGAACGCCGCGCCGCCATTGTGGACGCCGGTGTGACCCGTCTGCGGCCGATCCTGATGACCTCGCTGACCACCATTTTGGGTCTGATCGTCACGGCGCTGGCGAAAAATGCCGGAACCTCCCTGATCCAGCCGGTCGCGCTGGTGTGCATCGGCGGATTGCTGTACGCCACGCTGATGACGCTGTTTGTGGTACCTTGTATGTATGAGCTGGTCAGCCGCAAGCAGCTGCGAAAGGTGGAGGAAAAAGAGCTGGAGTTGCTGAAGGACTGAGCACGGAAAAGAACGCGAAAAGAGCCGCCCACGGGCGGCTCTTTTTTGTGGGAAAAAGTGCGATCGGGGCGTCCGCATAGGGACGCCCCGATCGCAAAGGGGAGAGGAAATGGTTCGCTGGAAACGTGAAACGAGTAAACATTCCACGCTCGCAGTATAAAGTATAGCACAGGGCTATCCGTTTGTAAACAGCATAATTCGCATAATTATCATGAAAAAGAGGAATATTTTATTGTAGGGAGTAACGAAGTACGGAAAAGCAAGGGCAAGGCTTGACTTTATGTGTCAAGCCCTCTATAATAAACTCGTATTATTAGGTGACCCGATGATCCGGTGTAACCGCATGCCGTAAGGCCCCGATAGGGCCAGGCGGCGGTGAAAAAGAAACGGGGACGAACCCCGCGCGACCGGCACTGTGAGCGCAAGAAGACGTCTGAAACGGCAAGAGCGCCGTTGGGAGGAAACTCCGCCATTGCGGGACAGGATCCGCGAGAAGGTAAGACAGTCAACGGGAAGCGAAGGCTTCGTGGCGCGAGTCAGGAGAATTGCACCGTTTAGGGTCGATGCAGCGGGCGCACTCTCCGTATGCAGGAAGAGCAGGCAAGTACGCTGATGTTTCCGCGGATTTTGCGGAGAGATCAGCTTTTTGTTGCGTAGAAGGCGCCGGCATGGGAATGTCGGCGCTTTTTTTCATGGAAGACCCCTCGTGGGGCGGAGGAAACGGAAACCAATGAAACAGTGGATACATACCGATAAAAAATCGCTGATCGCCGGCGGAGTATGCCTGCTGTTGGCACTGACGCTGGTGCTGAGCGCTCTGACGGCGCTGCGCGTTCCCAGAAAACAGCCGGAGGCGCCGGAGAAGAAAACCTATCCCGGATTGAATATTGATCAGATCGGCCTGCGATATGACACGCAGACAGAGGAGACCGGCGCCGGCGGAGGAGACAACGGCGAGGGACAGGCGCAGCGGGAGGAGCTTCAACCGCCGGAGGAGACTCCGCCGGAGCAGCAGGAAAGCGTGGAGCCGGAGCAGCAGGAGCCGCCGGAGGAAAACACGGAGGATCCGGCGGACGGAGACACGGGTGAAGAGGAAGAGACCAACGAGGACGAAGAGCAAAAGGACGAGGAAAAAGAGGAGGATCCGGCCGAACCGACGATCGCCACGGATCTGCGCAATCGTACTGTCTCAGAGAACGAACTGAAAAACGGCCTGTTTGCCTTTACCGCCTCCGTGCTGAACGGGAGCGACGACACCTACCTGCGGGTAAAGATCAAAAACAGCGGGACAAAGGGGCGGCAGATCACGGCGTCCGGCGACAACTATACCACAAAGCTGGCCGTTGGCCGCAACGAGATCACGCTCCTGCTGAAAAGGGGTACGGAGATCATCGGCGAGGTGACCTACGTCATCAACTACCGTCCCGCTGTGGCGGATGAGGAGGATCCGGAAAAGGGCGAGAACCCGCCCACCATCCGGACCAATCTCAGCGGTGATGTCATTGAAATGACCAACCGCAATCTGACATTTACCGTCTGGGCAACGGATGGCGAAAACAATCCGATCCATCAGAACAATATCACGGTAAAGCTGGACGGCAAAGAGGTGAAATACAGCACCGGCTCCGGCACCGGCGGATTGGAGTACAACCTGTTTCTGGAGGCCGGCAGTATCGGCAGCAGTACCCGTCATACTGTGACCATTCAGGCGTGGGACGACAAGGGAAATTCCGCCTTTAAGTCCTATATAATCGACTATCAGACCACCGATAAGGGAGAAAAGATCGGAACCGCTACGATCCGGCTGGATCTGTCGGTGCTGGGACTGGGGATTATCGAGGCACCGGTGACCTGCGATATTTTTCAGGATGTTCCCGCCTCCTATGCCATAAAGGAGGTTCTGGAGAATCTGGGCTACAACGTGTCCTTCAGCGGTACGCTGGACAACGGCTTTTATCTCAGCCGCATCAGCCGCGATATGTACTTTGAATCTGCCGAGATCCCGGCGGAGCTGAAAAAGCTGTTGGAAAAGGACGGCCTGTCGGTCACGCCGCCGAAGCGGCAGGTGCGCTATAACAGCGTGGGAGAATTTGACTATACGGCAGGCTCCGGCTGGATGTATGCGGTCAACGGCGTCTATCCGGGACGCGGCATGTCGGAATACTTCCTCAGTGACGGCGATACGCTGACCCTGCGCTTTACGCTGGCGCGGGGAAAGGATATTGGCGACAGCGGCGCAGGCAGAGGCTACGGAAATCTGCCCAGCTATTGCGGTACGTGGATCGACGGCAGCTATATTCCCCGCCACAGCTACAGTGACGGCAAGTGTACGGTCTGCGGAGAGGTGGATCCCGACCATACCCATCAGGAGACGGAGACGGCGACCGTCCCGGCCACCTGCACGGAGGACGGTCAGCGAACCTATACCTGTTCCATCTGCGGAGAAACACATACCGAGACGATCCCTGCCGCCGGTCACCACTATGAAAACGGCGTCTGCACAGGCTGCGGGCAGGCGGATCCCAACGCCAAGCCGGAACCCGACCCGGAGCCTGAACCGGATCCTGAGCCTACACCCGGCCCCACCCCTGATCCGGAGCCGGAGCCCGGTGGAGAGGAGACACAGAATGAAGAAACTGCGTAAGCTTGCGGCGCTGGCCGCCGCGCTGCTGCTGGCGCTGACGCTGAGCGTTGCCGCGTTTGGGGAGACCCTTGCCTACAGCGCCATAGCGGCGTCCATTGCCGCGGCGGAAAAGAACCAGATGGGAATTGACGAGGGCGCGCCGCTGCTGACGGAGGAGAAGCTTCCGGCGGGCAGCTCCGTGTCTGACTGGACGGCGCTTGCCATGGCTCGCGCCGGGATCGCCGACGACTACGCCGGGTATCTGAGCCGCCTGCAGGACTATGTGGAGCGGAAATATCAGGTGGAGGGCGGTCTTCACACCGCGAAGGCCACGGAATATCACCGGATCGCCCTGACAGTGGCGGCCCTGAACGGTCATCCCGCCGCGTTCGGCACCAAGCCGGACGGTACGCCCATCGACCTGATCGCCGACGGCACCTACAACTGGCAGGGAGAGTCCGGGCTGGGCGCACAGGGGCTGAATGGCTGGATCTTTGCCCTGCTGACGGTAGACGCGGTTGGGGCGGAGATCCCCGCCGGCGCCCGGTACAGCCGTCAGGATATGATCGGCGCCATCACTGCAGAGCAGCTGTCCGACGGTGGGTTTTCCCTGGGCGGCGGCAGCATGGATGTGGATATTACCGCTATGGCCTTACAGGCGCTGGCACCTTATCAGGAGGAGATACCGGATGTCATTGACGGAGCGCTGAACGCCCTGTCGGAGGCGCAGTCTCCCGACGGGGGATTTGAGAGCTGGGGCGCACAGAACAGCGAAAGCTGCGCACAGGTGATCCTGGCGCTGTGCGAGCTGGGGATCGACCCCGAATCGGACGAGCGCTTCCAGAAGGCGGAGGGCAATGCGGTGACGGCGCTGCTGTCCTTCTGCACGGCGGACGGCGGCGTTGCCCACCAGCGGGGCGGACAGGCCGATGCCATGGCCGGTGAGCAGGCTATGCAGGCGTTGATGGCGCTGCATCTGCTGCAGCAGGGCGAGGGCCGGTTTTTTGACCTGCGCTTCGCTCATCCCGTTCAGCTGAACGGCGCGGGAGATGCTGCCCCGGCGGAGACCCCTGCGAAATGCGGCACGTCCTTCCCTGTCCTGCCGGTTGTTTTGGCCGTCATTGCCGCGGCGGCGGTGGTGGCAGTAGTGGTACTGAAAAAGAAAAGAGAGAAAAAAGCATGAATGAGATCACAACGTCCATTTTGAAGTCCATCAACAGCGTCATCGCCGGTAAGGAAGCGGTGGTGGAAAAGGTGCTGATGGCCATTCTCTCCAGCGGCCATGTGCTGCTGGAGGATGTACCCGGTGTGGGCAAGACCACGCTGGCGGTCAGCTTTGCCCGGACGCTGGGGCTGGATACCCGACGGGTGCAGTTTACTTCTGATACCATGCCCTCGGATATTCTGGGGTTTTCCGTCTATAACCGGGACACCGGGAATTTTGACTATAAGCCCGGCGCGGTGATGACCAATCTGCTGCTGGCGGACGAGATCAACCGTACCTCCAGCAAGACCCAGTCGGCGCTGCTGGAGGCGATGGAGGAGTATCACGTCACCGTGGACGGCCATACCTATCCCCTTCCGGAGCCTTTTGTGGTGCTGGCAACGCAGAATCCCGTGGGTTCCGCCGGTACGCAGCTTTTGCCCGCCGCCCAGCTGGATCGCTTCCTGATCCGCACCTCCATGGGGTATCCGGACGCCAAGAGTCAGATCGACATTCTGAAGGAGCGGCACCATGAAAATCCGCTGGATAAGCTGACGGCGGCGGTGAGCCGGGAACAGCTGCTGGCGCTGATGGAGTCTGCCCGGCAGGTACATATTGCCGATCAGGTCTATGCCTATGTGGTGGATCTGGTGACGGCCACCCGTGAAAATGAGCTTATCGAATTGGGCGTCAGCCCCCGCGGCGCGCTGGCACTGTGCCGCATGGCCAAGTCCTGCGCTTTTGTCCGGGGACGGGACTATGTGATCCCGGAGGATGTGGCGGCGGTGTTTGACGATGTGTGCTGTCACCGGCTGGTGCTCAGCGCCAAGGCACGGCTCCACCGTCTGAGCGCTGCGGATGTTACGAAGGACATCATCGCCGCCGTGAAGATGCCTCAGGTACGGGAGAACTGACCGTGGCCGCTCTGCTTTTCTATTTGCTGGCGCTTACCGGCGCGGCGCTGTGGTTCGTTCTGACCCAGTCCGCCGCCGCGCTGATGACGGCGATTGCCCTGATCCTATGGGTGCTGTGCGGCGCTGTGCTGGCACTGTTTGCCCGTCGTCGTGTGACGCTGTCTCTTGAAACGCCCCAAACCGGTGTGGCGCATCAGGACTGCATTCTGACGGTGCGGGCCACCAACGGGTCGCTTCTGCCGCTGCCCCGTATTCGTGTGTGGTTGCGGGCGGAAAACCGGCTGACCGGACAACAGGCGGTATCGGTGCTGTCGCTGTCCGCGCCGCCCCGGCGAAGCGGAGCGGCGCAGGTCACGCTGCATGCGCCGCTGTGCGGTGTTTACCGCCTGCGTGTGGAAAAAGCGCGGATCTACGACCTGCTGGGTGTCGTCGGAGCGTCGGTGGCCGTTCCCCAGTCCTGCGAATTTCCCGTAGAGCCGGATCTGCTGCCGCTGCGGGTGAATCTGCCCCTGCGCACCGGCGTCAGCGACGACAGCGACACCTACTCCCAGCAGCGTCCCGGCTACGATTACGCCGATACCTTCCAGCTGCGGGACTACGTTCCCGGCGACAGCGCCCGGCAGATCCACTGGAAGCTCAGCGGCAAGCTGGATCGTCTGGTGGTGCGGGATCCGGGACTGCCGCTGGAGCGCAGCGTGCTGCTTTTGTGGGAGCGCCGCGCCGAGAACGAGACGCCCCAACAGTCCTGTGCCATGGCGGAGCTGGCGGTCTCTCTGAGCCGTGAGCTGCTGCGGCAGGGTGTTCGCTGCCGTGTGGCGTGGAACAACGCCATCGGGCAGGACTGCACCCTGTATGAGCTGGAGGACGAAAACGCCCTGTACGATATGCTGCCGAAGCTGCTGTCCGCCGCACCCAGCGGGGAAATAGACGGCGCGGCGGAGCTGTATTTGCGGCAGTACGGCGCGGCCAACGGCAAAACAGTGTATCTTTCCGGCGGCAGCAGCTCTGTGCCGGAGCGGCTATGTGATCCCGCGGAGCTGGTGGGATTGTTCTGTGCGGCGCAGGTGCCGCCGAACTTCCCTGCCCGCGCGTATTGTCTGGATCCCGGCGCGGACGCGCCGCTGTATGAGATCGATCTATACTAAGAGGGATATTTTTGAAACATGTACCTACCCCGACCCTGCGCCTGACGCCGGTTGGACAGACAATTACATCTCCGCTGCCGGCAGTGACGGAACGGAGCATCGGAGCACTGGCGGTCTATGCCGGATTTCTGGGTGCGCTGACGGCGGCTTGCGGCTGGCCGGTGGTTTGGACAGCGCTGGCCTTGGGCGCCGCGGCGGCGGTGTTCGCCGTGTGGTGCGCCCTCGGGCGCGGCTGGCGGCAATGGCTGCCGGCGGCACCTGCGGCGCTGTGTGCCGCGTGGTGTCTGCTGCTTCCCCAGACGCGGGACAGCGCCGCGGGGCTTATCAACGGTGTGCTGGCCTATGTGCAGGCGCTGAGCGGCCGCATCTGTCTGCTCCTTGCGGGACAGGAGACCTCCGCGCTGTGGGCGGCGATCCCCGCCTGCGTGGTGCTGGGGGCGCTGCTGGGCAGTCTGGCGGTATACGCACCGGTCACAGGCGCGGTGCTGGCCGTGGGTTGCGCGGCATTGTCCGCGGCGGATGGCGCTGCGGCGGGACTGTGGCCGGCGCTGCTGTGCCTCGGTGGGGCGCTGCAGTGTCTGGGACACCGGAAAAGCTGCCGGACTGCACCGGCTGTGTCGCTGTATACCGCGGTGGTGCTGGCGCTGTTGGCGGCCGTGTCGGCGGGTGTGGTAACACTGACAGGACTGGATGCCCGGTGGGATGTCTCCGCCGCGGACCGTGCCGTCCGGGAGGGGATCCATGCCTTGCGCAATGAGAGTGGGCGGCAAGCCTTGCCGGAGGGCGATTTCCGCAAGACGGTGGAGCTTACCGATACGCCCCTGCTGGATGTGACGCTCTCCCAGCCAGAACCGTTGTATCTTCGCGGCTTTATCGGTCAGCGCTATACCCGCGAGGGTTGGGAAGCGCTCAGCGCCGACAGTCTCTCTGTGCAGGCGGAGGACGTCTATTGGCTGCAGAGCAATGGCTTTTTCTCCCAAACGCAGCTGAGTGAGCTTGCGTCTCTGCTGAAGCTGGAGACGCCACGGATTCAGGTGGATATTGCGGTGTCCGGTGCCTGCCGCCGGTATGCCGTTACGCCGTATGAGCTGTCTGACAGCGGGATATGCGACCCTGCCCAGCTTCGTGATACCCTGCCCACAGGCGGCAGGCACTACGCCTATACCACCTCCGGCAATCTGACCGGCCGCGCCTATGAGCTGCTGGACGAGTTGAGCCGGCATTTGGAGGATCCCGCGTTTCAGGCGTATCTGGAGCAGGAGACCGCCTACCGGCAGACGGTGTATGACAATTATCTCACCATTCCCGAGGATACCCAGAAGACGCTGGCGTCCTTTTTGGGCAAGCCGCCCGCCTCCATCACTTCCTATCAGGCCAAGAGCAGGGTGCTTGCCTGCCTGAAGGACGCGGTGGAGTATGACGCGGCTGCCGCGCTCCTGCCTGCCGATGGTGATCCCGTCAGTGCGCTGCTGAAGGAGACGGGGCAGGGCAGCGCGGCAGGCTATGCCACCGCTGCGGTGCTGATGCTGCGGTATTACGGGATCCCCGCCCGCTATGCGGAGGGGTATCTCATTACGCCGGATATGGTTTCCGGCAAAAGCGGGGAGACGACGCTGACGCTTACGGGACGGAATGCCCATGCGTGGGCGGAGTATTACGAAGACGGCGTAGGCTGGATCCCCTTTGAGACGACAGAGCCCTATCTGGATACCATGCCCCAGTCTGACTGGCGCTGGTTCCAGCCGGACAGCGCATCTGAGCTGACCGGCGGGCAGGATCAAACCGGCGGCAGCGGGCAAAGCGGCACCGTTCGCCGCAGCACGGTGGAGACCACGGACGATGCGCCCAAGGAGCCGCAGATCGTTACCATCTGGAAGGAATTGACCACCACGCTGCGCACTACCCTTTCTGACCGCCGTGTGGGATATGGCCTGCTGGCGCTGCTGCTGTTGCTGCTGCTGGCGGCGCTGCTGGTGCTGATCCTGCGCCGCCGCAGGGCGTGCAGGCGGCGTCAGGCGGCTTTTGACGATCCCGACCCCGCAAAGGGCGCCGCCGCCCTGTTTGCCTACGCCATGGCGCTGATGTGGCGGGGTGGATTGAAGCGGGAGAACCGCTCACTGCTGGAGGAAACCGGCGCGGTGGCCGCGTGGGCGGGCGAGCCGGTGGACTTTCTTCCGCTGGCGCGGCTGAACAGCGAAGCGCTGTGCAGCACGCATCCCATTCCCGAGACGGGGCGGCAGCAGATGCGCCGGTTTGCCGCCGACACGTTGAACCGTTTCCGCCGGAGGCAAAAGCCCTGGCAGAAGCTGTATGAAAAATGGATCCGCTGTATGTACTAATGAGGAGACCCCTATGAAGCAACGTATCATATCCTTTATCATGGCGCTTGTCATGACCTTTACCCTGCTGCCCTCCACGGTGTGGGCGGCCGCCGATACGGCAGAAGATGAGCAGGAGCATTCTCTTCTGCAGGCGGCACCCGAGACGCAGGCCGCCGCGGGAGAGGACGGCGCTTTCCTGCTGCTGGCCGCCAACAGTGTGGAGGTCATTATCCAGCCGGAGAGGATCCCTTATACCGCAGGTCAGACCATTGCGCAGGCACTGGCGTCCAGCACACACCGGTTCACCGGCATGAAGGAGGACGGCACGGGCTATATTTCTGCTATTGACGGAAAGGAAGGCCTGTTTCGGATCATGGATGAGGCGGGCGGCTATGAGCTGAACCGCCCGGCCTCTGCCGTTCAGGCGGTGATGATCGTTGCCTGCAGGGACGCGGAGGGACAGGCACAGGCAATATACAGCCTTGCCTGCGCCATGCTGACGTGGCAGGAAGCCTCTACGCAGGTGCAGCGCTATGCGCAGACGGAGTATCAGGCGGCGAAAAAAGCGCTGGTCTCCGGCGGCGACTTTGCCGCGCTGGCTACGGTGCTTACCGACAAAATAGAGGATTATCAGCGGTATGACGGCGCGGAGAAGCACACGCTGAAGCTGGCGGTTCAGAACCTGACCGGCCAACCGCTGACGAGCTACACCTTCTTGGCGGAGGATGCTTACGGCAATCGGCACGAGACCACCGGTGTGCTGCCGCAGCTGTCTGCCGGAACGTACACCTTTTCCCTGACGGCCGGGAACAACGGCGCGGAGGGCGAGATGACCGTGGACGGAGCGGGCGGCATTGCCGTTGACGGACAAACCATATCTGCCCTGCGGATCCCGCAGGGGGCGGAGTGGATCGCCCCGCCTGCGCTGCTGTCGAAAAACAACGGCGACCCGGAGCGGGATGCCTACCCCGTAAGCAGCAGCGGAAGCTATGCGTCTACGGTGCTTCTGCCGGATACGGTAGGAGCCAGAGGCGGCCTGTTTCTGTATGCCTATCCCGGCGCCGGGCTTCAGCTTTCCGCGGATCAGTCCTGCTATGAGTGGGATGGAAGCGAAGTGCAGCTCTATGCCGTATACGACGCCGTGGACGGCACGCACTATGACATCAAGCGTGCGTGGCTGTCTGCCAAGGATACCCTGAATGATGCTGTGCAGACGGGCAGCGAGGGCGGCACCGTTTGTCTGACGGCGCGTGCCGAGACGGACGGATATACCGCGTATCAGACGTGGACACTGACGCTGGAGCGCACGCCAACGCTGAGCGATCTTCAGATAACAGCGGGAAATGTCCGGCAGAACATTGGCTTTTCCCCGGAAAAAACAGAGTATAGCTGCACGGTCACAGCGGAAGCGGTGGTGCTGACGCCGGTTCATTCCGGCGGCGCCTACACCGTTACCGTCAACGATCAGCCGCTGACGGAAGGCTGCTATACTCTTGCGCTGGAAGCAGGGACGGTTACAACGGCCTGTGTTGCCGTTACAAACGGGAAGTATACCCAAACCTATATCGTCGCCTTTACCCGCGCCAACGCCGTGCCGGTGACGGTTTCCCACGAAAAGGACGTTGCGGTGAAGATCTACAACGCGGCCGAAGAGGAGATCGGCGCCGATGAAAGCGGACGCTATCCGCTGACCCCCGGTGAGAGCTATACCTGTGTGGCCACCAAAGCGGTTTTTTACCACACGGAAATGGTGTTTACCGTGCCGGCGGAGAGCAAGGGAATGACCGTGCAGGCGGCCACGCCCGACACGGTGGATCACTTGACCGGACTGCGGCTGAACTCCCACATCCAAGCAGACAAGGGAACCGCATATCTGAAGGCAGAGGAATTCAAAGCAGAGCTGCACAGCTATAGCGCGCCGATCAGCGATGTATTTCCCTCGCTGTTCGCGTGGGTCACGGTGGATGACGGCGGCTACACGGCGGAAGCCTTCTTCCAGAGCGAAGGACGGATCTCCATCCTGTCCGGGCAGACGCTCGGCACTACCATCGGAAAGGGCCTGAAGGCAGGGCCGGAGCGGCAGACGCTGACGATCCGCGTATCGAAGGAAGGAACCGTCGATGGCGGAAAGGTCACCTACTATCAGGACTATCAGGTGACATTCAACAAAAAACTCTCGCTGGAAAACGTGACGCTGACGGTTGACGGGCAGGAAACGCCGCTCTTTATTGTGGAGAACGGCAGTGTTACCACGGAAGAAGAATTCATCTGGAATATCAACCACTATCAGGCGGCCGTCCTGCGTTCCGCGCAGGAGGCACAGCTGACGGTCACGCTGCCCTTTGCAGGCTATGGCGTGCGGGTCAACGGCGGCGAGACCGTCTATTCGCCGGATGCGGAGCAGGAGAACGGCAAGGTGGTCATCTCCCTGCCGCTGGACACCGGAAGGGGAAAGGAAGAATTTGTCCTGACCGCCGCCTACGGAGACGGAATTCCCTATTCCTATACCATTACCCTGCAAAAGGGCGACCCTGTCGCCACCACAGTGACGATTCAGGACGAGACCACCCGCGAGACGCTCTCCGCAGCGCTGGCCGCGCTCTATGACGATCGCAACGGCACGCGGGTCTGGCCGGATGGGGAAACAGGGCAGTTCCTTCTGGTAGAGGGACTCTCCTATACCTGCGTGGCCACCTGCCCCGGCTATGTGGGACAGAAGCTCGCGTTTTCCGCAAAGGGAAGCGAGTTGACCAAAACGATCCGGCTGAAGCCTGCGGAAAAAGTGTCTCACGGCGCAAACGTGACCTCTGGGTGGCCTTCCTTCCGGAAGGACAACTCCAACAACGGTGTGGTGGACGCATGCACACCCATCTCCCGGGAGACCGCGGTTCTCAGCTGGGCGAACCAGCTGGGTGAGGGCTACAGCTCCAAGGCGCTCAGCTGTCCCATCCTGATCACGCAGGACGGTGTGGATTATCTCATCGTTTACAGCGCCACGGATATTTACAAGGTGGAATCCGTGACCGGCACTGTTGTAGCGCAGGGGAAGATGTCCACTGCCTCCGATTTTGCCATCAACTCCGCTACCTTCGGCGATGGAATGTTGTTTGTGGGGCTGGAGAAGGGTACTGTGCAGGCGTTTGACGCAGACACGCTGGAATCCCTGTGGCTGTACCATGATCCCCTGAAGGGGCAGGCAAACTGCCCGCTGACATACGCTGACGGCTGTGTCTATACCGGATTCTGGAACAACGAGACGGAGGACGCCAGCTTTGTCTGTCTGACTGCCACCGACGAGGATCCCGCCAGCACCGGAGAGGAAAAGCTGGCGCGCTGGACGTATACCTCCAAGGGCGGCTTTTACTGGGCGGGCGCCTATGTGGATCCCGATAACCGCTATTTGCTGGTGGGAACCGATGACGGCGACGCCTCCTGTACCAGCGCTACCTCCGCGCTGCTGTGCATGGATCCCGCTACCGGCGAGGTGCTGGATATGCTGTCCGGACTGAAAGGCGACATCCGCTGCAGTATCGCGGAAAAGGATGGCCGCGTCTACTTTACCTCCAAGGGCGGGTGCTTCTACTCGGTCAAAATGAACAGTGCCGGTACCGGCTTTGACCATGACAGTCTGAAAACGGTGGCGCTGCAAAACGGCGGCGGCGAAATGGCGCCTGCCATGAGTACCAGTACGCCGGTCGTTCACAATGGCCGCGCCTACATCGGCGTGTCCGGAACCTCTCAGTTCGGCGCGTATTCCGGCCACAGCATCACGGTCATCGACTTGTCGTCGTGGGCCATCGCCTACCGTGTTCCTACCAAGGGCTACCCGCAGACATCCGGCCTGCTGACCACTGCTTACGGCGAGAAGACCTACGTCTATTTCTTTGACAACTATACGCCGGGCAAGCTGCGGGTGCTGGAGGACACCGCGGGTCAGACAGAGCCGACACTGATCACGGAAGAGACCTATCAGGAGCAGGGCGTTACCAATACGGTGAAGGCCGCCTACGCGCTGTTTACGCCGGAGGGCAGTCAGAGCGAGTATGCCATCTGCTCCCCAATCACCGATGCATACGGCACGCTGTACTTCAAAAACGACTCCGCTTATCTGATGGCGCTGAGCAACGCCGTGAAGGTCGCCGTGAAGACGATGCCCACGAAAACTGCCTATGCCTGGGGCGAAAAGTTCGATCCCACCGGCATGGAGCTGACGGTCACCTATGCCAACGGCATGACACGGGATCTGCCGGTCAGCAGGGAAATAAACGGAGAGACCATCACCTACTTTGAATGCGATGAGACGGTGGAGGATGAGGATTTCCGGCTGACCTACGCACCGCTGCTGTATCGCAGCGGCGATCAGGGCGAGCAGATAGAGCTGAGCGAGGGTGTTACGATCCAACTGTCGGTCACCAGTGTTCGCGGCGATGTGAACAAGGACGGAAAGACCGATGTATACGATCTGCAGCGGCTGTATGAGCATTGCAGCGGCATCGCGCTTCTTGAGGAAAAAACGCTGCAGCAGGCGGGGCTTGGCGGCACCGCTCCTGACATGCAGAATCTTTACAGCTTCCTGAATGAGGGCGTATGGGAGGACGGCAACCACGCCATCAAGATCAAAGCCGCCGCCATACGGGCGGACGAGGTGGTTCAGGGACAGCAGTACCGGCTCTATATGCGCGACATATTCGACGCCTGCCGCGATGCCAAGTACACTTTGGCAGGGGGAGATTTCGGCCCCCAGACAAAGCTGGCAAAAGACAGCGGCGGCTGGTACCTCTCCTTTACCAACAGTACAGTGGGCGAATACCGGCTGGCCATCACCGCCTCGTGCGGATCAGTGAGCCGTACCCACACCGTGACGATGACTGTTACGCAGGCAGATCCCGGTGATCCGGGACAGTACGGTTACATAGAAGAGGACGCATCCTCCGTTACGGTATACGTTACCATATCCAACGACGGCGTTCCTCTGCGGGGCAAGGACGGCACCGTGCTCTCCCATCTGAAGGTGGAGCTTCCTTATTTTGATCTGCGCAATCAGAACATGCAGGAGTTTTACCGTTACCACACGACCGGCGGACAGGGACCCTATGTGGACAGCAAGCTGGTGCGCCGCCCCACGCTGCTGCACCTGTACCTCTATCTGTTGGGCGTCTATTGTCAGGGCTATACTGCCGATGAGGTGGTCACCGGACAGAAGATCGTCCGCGGCAGCAAATCGCTGTACCAATATGAGGATATGCTGGGGATGGAACCCCTGACGGAGTGGAACAATCTGGCGCTGAACATCACCGGCTCCGCCACCAGCATGTATATGGAGCAGTTCTGGGGTCACGATCAGAACCTGATGTACTATCGCAATCACATGTTCCCCTTGATGAGTGCCGGATGGGGGAGCACGGCGGACTATATCCTGCTGAAAGACGGCGATACTATTGATCTGGCCATGTTCACCGACTGGAGCTTCTACCGCAGGGGCGCCTTTGCCTGCTTCAATCAGGATGCCTATACGGTGAAGGCTGGCGATGCGCTGACCTTCAAGACCCAGAAGTATGACACCCAGTCTGTATCCGACGGCGGATCAGAGAGCTTTACCACCATCACCGGACTGGACGTGCGGGTCTATGACGAACACTGGTCGATCGTCGCGCCGGTTGACAGTCCGGACGGCAGCTATACCTATACCTTTGATGCTCCAGGCAACTATTACCTGCTGGCACTGGATCCCGATAAGGGGACCACGGACGCCTGCATCGCACCTGCCACAGCCCGCGTCACCGTGAGCTGACGGCACACTGACAACGGAATACCGGACGGCCCGCCCGGCGCACCGTGCGCCGGCGGCGGAATGGGGTGCAAATCCCCGCGAACAGGTCACTGTGAAGCCTTCTGAAAGCGGAAGGATCAGTCAGATACGCCGAGGGCCGTCCGGAAAGCTCCCGCCTGTATCGGGTGCTGCCAAACCGGCTTATGAGACGATTTCGGCGGGAGCTTTCACAGCGCTTTCCGCCGAAAGGCTTTATATAGAGAAAAATCACACGAAAGGATGACCAAACACATGAAAACAAGCAAACGGCTGCTCTCTCTGCTGCTGGCGCTGACCATGGTGCTGTCCCTGATGGGCAACCTGTCGGTCTCTGCCTTTGCCGATGAGCCGCAGCCCGCACAGGAAAGCTCTGTCTCCACGGAGGAGACGACCCCTTCCGCACCTGCCGATCAGGAGAAGGGCGAGACGGGGAAGACCGGCGGTGACGCGGCTGACAATGGCACCACGCCTGCCGGCGGTGCTGCGCCGGACGGCGCCGCTTCCACCGAAGGCACTACCCCCACGACTCCCACCACCCCCACGGAAAACGAGGGGCAGGACGGAGAAGGCACCACCACAGGTGGAGAGACGACCCCTGTGGCGGTTCCCACGCGGAAGGAGGGCTTCCCTGCCACCGCTGCCGCCAAGGTAAAGACCGGCACGGCCTATCTGCTGGAGGATATGCAGAAGGGAAATGTGTTTCAGGGCGTGGACGGCAAGGAACTGAAGCCCACTGATTATTACTATGAGCGCTCCACCGACGGCGGCGCCACCTGGGGCGCCAGAACCCGTTTTGAAGAGGCGCTCTTCGGCGGTACGCTGATCCAGATCACCGAAAATACCGCCGGTGTGTATACCTACCGCTTCTATGCCTCTCATGACGGCACGAACTTCTCTGACGATACATGGACGCTGACGCTGACCGTAGAGGATAACCCCACGATGAACTTTTCCTTCTATGTAGGCAAGGATTACACCGGCGGCTACCCCATCATCAAGCTCTACAACGTGACCACCGACAGCGAGGGCAACGAGACGCTGGGCGCGGAGATCGAGAATTGCTTCCTCTACAGCAACTTTACCGATACGCTGCCCGAGGGCGAGGAAGCCTATAACGCCGCTGACGGCAAGCTGGTCAGCAACTATCAGATGTTCTATGCCAGCCTGACCTCCGGTCGCTATGCCTACCGCGCGTTTGCCCAAAACAGCGAGACCGGCGAGTATGATGTGAAGCTGGGCGGCATGACGCTGGATCTGCCCACGGAAAAGAACGTGGACGGCGGCGCCGGCGGCGGCAGCGACATCTATCTCCAGTGCAATTCCTTCTATACCACCAGCCGCAAGAGCGATAACAAGACCTATTTCACCGCAGAAGAGTATGATGTGAAGGTGGATTGCCCCACGATGAAGACCTCCTGCGAGATGGGTACTCCCTATACCAAGGGCAACTACGGTTATCATCCGACGGTGCTGTATGCCGCCGGCAATGCCTGCCTGTATAATCTGTACGCCTATCCCAAGAATACGGAAGAGTACACATTTTCGCAGGCCATCAACCAGACCTTCCGGGCGAGCTACAGCGCCGGCACCAAGACGGTGACCATCAACACCAATCTTACACTGACTGTCACCGTCCCTAAGGATGCCGACTTTGGCCTGTACTTCCAGTGGAACAACTTCAACACCACGAAGGTGGAGCCCAAGGTGGACTGGGCGGTGGATGGCGACACCAAGACCGCCGTCTATACCGTTTCCAAGGGCAACAGCAACTACACATGGCGTCTCAGCGACGCGGAACATGTGACCCAAGCGGGCTGGCTGTCCAGCCAGAGTACCAGCGCTGCGAAAACCTTTACCTTTGCGGAGGGTGCTGCCACGGATCGTGTTTCCCACGATTTCAGCAAGCTGGGGACCCAAACCAGTAAGCGGGACGAGGCCGATCTGCAGATCAATCTGGATCCCAGCGGTTACGAGACCCTCTCCGGCACCACCCGCGTCCGTGCCTACCGTCACTGGCAGCTGATCAACTCCGATGCCGGCAACATCATGGTGGAGCCGGATTATCACTGGAATGTCCTCTCCGGTAATGCTACCTTCCAGACGGTCAACGGCGGCAACACTACCGCCAACTGGGCGGACGTTACGCCCGGCACGGAGGACTCCGTCATCGCAGTCTACTATGACAGCGTGGATGTGAACCCCGGTGACTACCGCACCCACGGCGGCCTGTATCCTGCCACCAATCCCGAGCGCGTGGGCGTGATCGTGGTGGGCGGCACCGGTGTGAGCCACGGCACCGCCGATGCGGATGTGGACTTCAATATGGAGCCCGGCGCCACCACCACCCGTTCGATGGACTGGGATTATAACTACGATACCTGGTTCTATGGTGCCAACGAGACAAATCCCGCGCTGGACTTCGCGGTCAAGTCCACCGGAAACACCACCGTGGAATATGCGATCGTCACCACCACCGGCGCCATGGTCAGCACCGTTTCCGGCTTTACCGCTGTCAGTGCCGGTACGGATGACCGCTACACGGTGCCTCTGAACGGTTTCAACACCGCCAACACCAATGGCGGTACCGTTATCATCAAGATGACCGATGAAACCGGCGTCAGCTACCGTCTGGTGCGTGTGGCCAAGGTCACCGTTACCGCGGAGAATGCCTCCAACCCCAGTGAGGACATCATGCCCGGCGATGAGGTAAAGCTGAACATCAAGGGTATGTACCGCAGCGTCAACAAGATCTCCGGCATCTTCAACCCCACCACCTTCAAGCCCACCTATTACGCCGGTGAGACCAAGTGCGAAGGCAAGCTGGGACAGTATCAGAAGATGGATAACGCCACCTACACCGTCACAGTTCCGGAGGATGTGACCTTTGAAGAGGGCAAGGATACCGCGGAGTATGCCTTTACCAACGGCTATACCTTCGGCTCCATGTATGCCGCCGCCAATCCCTTTGCCTTCCTGTATAACATCACGGATACAGGTGTGGGAACCAACTTCAACGCAGTCACCGTCAACTATTACATGAACCACTACGCCGACGCGGTGGTCACGGTCAGCCGCAAGGTCACCTACACCGTGAAGTTTGACGTTGCCGATGACGCGGGCAAGGCCGTTGCAGACGTTACCGTTTCCCTGCTGGATCGCGGCGGTAAGGAAGTTGCCCCCAAGGAGGACGGTACCTTTACGCTGGGCTATGGCCCCTATACCTACCTGCTGAAGAAGGACGGCTATGTCTGCACCCGCGGCGCCTTTACGCTGGGCAGCGCTGACGCCGGCAAAGTAAAGGACGGCGTTCTGACTATCAGCGCGACCATGCCCAAGGCCGGCGCAAACGGCTGGGACGGCACCACGAAGACGGAGCCCAAGCAGGACGCCAACGGCGTGTATCAGATCGGTACCGCGGCGGAACTGGCATGGTTTGCCGCCAACGGCAGCAACGCTTCCGCCAAGCTGACCGCCGACATTGAGCTGGCAGGCTACGACTGGACGCCCCTGAATAAATTCTATGGAACCTTTGACGGCTGCGGTCACACGGTGAACAACCTGTATATCAACAGCACCAGCTATCCTGTTGGCCTGTTTGGCTATCTGAAGACCGGCGCCATTGTCAGCGGCCTTGGCGTCACCGGTAATGTTACCTGCACCGCCAAGAGCAATGCGCAGGCGGGCGGCATTGCCGGTTATGTGGAGGATAAGGCCGTCATTATCGACTGCTACAGCGCGGTAAACGTGACCTCCGCCAAGCATGGCGGCGGCATTGCGGGCTATACGGACACCGCTGCGGTCATCACCAACAGCTATGCCAGCGGCGATGTTGCCACCACCGCCGCCAACGAGTGCTATCTGGGCGGCATCGCGGCCAGCTATTATAACCAGTTTGCCGGTGCGACCCTGACCAACTGCTACAGCATCGGCAAGGTCACCGGCACCGGCGGCAACGCCTCCTATCTGGGCGGTCTGGCCTGCATTGGCAACGAGAAGAACTTCGTTGACAGCTTCTATCTGGATGGCACCGTGACCAAGGAAAGCCCCAAAAACGGCATCATCGGCAAGGGTACTGTCCTCAGCAAGAACGACATGCTGGAGAAGCTGGACGCCACCGCGGGCAGCGATCTGACCACCGCGCTTGTGATCAAGTGGAAGGGTCAGTATAAGACCGACAGCGCCGCCGTCAACAAGGCGGTGGAGAAGATCAACGCCATCGGCACCGTGACGCTGGACAGCAAGGCTGCCATCGAAGCGGCACGCGCCGCCTATGACGGTCTGACTGACGCGCAGAAAAGCATGATCCCCGCCAAGACGCTGAAGCTGCTGACCAATGCCGAAGCGCAGTATGCGAAGCTGGTGGATCAGGCTGCCGCTGAGGCAGTTACCAAGCAGGTTCAGGACATCGGCAAGGTGAGCATGGACAGCAAGAAGGCCATCACCGCCGCCCGGGAGGCCTACGAGGGCCTGACCGAAGCCCAGAAGAAGCTGGTGTCTGCCGACACGGTAAAGGCGCTGGAGAACGCGGAGGTCGCTCTGGAGGCTGCGGAGAAGATCGATGCCATCGGCAGGGTAGACAAGAACAGCAAGGATAAGCTGGACGAGGCGCAGAACGCCTATGACGCGCTGACCGATGAGCAGAAGGAACTGCTGTCCAAGGATATTACGAAGACCCTTACTGAGGCTAAGGCGACCTACAACAATATCATCCAGCACAAGGATCGCGGCAATGCCGGTTCCGGCAGCAAGAGCAGCGGCACCAATGCTGCCGATACTGCCGGTAAGGACAAGACGCAAAGCGCCGACACCGCTGATAACAGCCACCTGACCCTGTGGCTGAGCGGCGCGCTGCTGTCTGCCGCCGCACTGGCTCTGCTGGCCAAGAAACGCCGTCAGGACGCGTAAGCGTACCTGCAAAAAAACGGAGGGGACGGCTTCCGCCGTCTCCTCCCTCTCCGGAGGAAAATGCCATGTACCATCCCGCCAAACGTTCCGTACTCCTGCTTGTAAGCCTGCTGTTGTCCCTGTTTCTGCTGACCGCCTGCGGCGGCGGGAACGGAGAGGAGCCGGCGGGGCGCTGTACCATCTCCATCTCCTGCGCCACGATTCTGGACAACCGGACGCAGCTGACCGACGGAAAAGAGGACTATGTCCCCGCCGGCGGCAAGATCCTGCCGGAAACAGAGGTGGCCTTTGCGGAGGGCGAGAGCGCCTTTGATCTGCTGCAGAGGGTTTGCCGGGAAAACGGGATCCCCATGGAGTCCAGCTGGTCGCCCCTCTACAACAGCGCCTATATCGAAGGGATCGCCAATCTGTATGAGTTCGACTGCGGAAAGCTCTCCGGCTGGATGTACTGCGTCAACGGGGACTTTCCCAACTACGGTTGTTCCCAGTACACGCTGCGTGACGGAGATGAGATCCGCTGGGTCTATACCTGCGATCTGGGCGAGGATGTGGGCGGCGGCTATGCCGCCTCCGGCCAATAAACACGGAAAGCGGTAGGACATACCGCTTTCCTTTTTTTCAAATCCGTGCTATACTATCAGAAAAGAGGTGTTGTCCATGAACCGTGCCTGTCTGCGGGAAAAACTTCATTTGTCCGGCATTGACAGCGCCGCGCCGTCCCTTGCCCGTCAATATGGCCTCGGGTACGAGGTCACCGCCTTTTGTCAGGCGACTGCACTTGATGATGACGCGGCCTTTGCCGCCACGGCGCGGGAGACGGCGGGTATCGGACACCTGTGGCTCCATGCGCCCTTTGCGGAGCTTTGTCCCTGCGCGATCGATCCTCTGGTTCGTCAGGTGACCGCAGAGCGATATCGCCAAGCCATCGCCGCGGCGCGGCGGCTGGGGATCAACCGCGTGGTCATTCACGACGGGTTTATTCCCTTTGTCTATTTTCCGGAGTGGTTTACGGAGCAGTCGATCCGCTTCTGGAAGGCGTTTTTGCCGCAGGTGCCGGAGGACATGACGCTTGCGTTGGAGAATGTCATGGATGGGAATCCTTATATGCTTGCGGATGTTCTGGCGGGTGTCGGCGATCCGCGTCTGGGCGTTTGCCTTGATGTAGGTCATGCCAACACCACCGTCAGCAAAACGCCGGTGATGGACTGGATCGCTCCTCTGTCCCCGTGGCTGCGCCACGTTCATCTTCACAACAATCTTGGCGAATGGGATCTGCACGCCCCTCTTGGCGAGGGCGGTATCCCTATGGAGCAGGTGCTGGACACGCTGCTGGACACCTGCCCCACCGCCACCTATACCATTGAAAATATGACCTGCGCCCCATCGCTTCACTGGCTGGCGGCGCGGGGCTATCTGGGAGAGATCACGCTATGACCCTACAGGAACTGGAACAATATTTACAGGCCATTTCACCGGCGGATGAAGCTGCCATGTCTGCCGCCCGCCGCCGTCAGGCGGAGCTGGCCAAACCGCCCGGAAGTCTCGGCAGGCTGGAGGACATGGCAATCCGTATGGCCGGGATCACCCGGCAGGTCTGTCCGAAAATCGAGAAATGCCGTGTGGCGGTGTTTGCCGCGGACAACGGCGTGGTAGCGCAGGGTGTCTCCTGCGCGCCCCAGTCCGTTACGCTGCGGCAGGCGGTCAACATGACCCGGCGCAAGACCGGCATGTCCGTGCTGGCGCAGACCTTTGGCGATGATGTGGCTGTCTATGACGTCGGCATCGCCGGTGACGTCCGCTGTAGCGCCGTCATCGACCGAAAGGTACGTTACGGCACGGCGGACATCACCCAAGCGCCTGCCATGACCCTTACCGAGACGCTGCAGGCTATGGCGGTGGGCATGGAGGCCGCCGCGCAGGCCAGAGCCGATGGTATTTCGGTGCTGGGTATCGGCGAAATGGGCATCGGGAATACCACCACCAGCGCGGCGGTGCTGTCCGTTTTGCTGGATGTTCCGGTGGAGGTGGTCACAGGACGCGGAGGCGGATTGACGGACGATGGATTTATCCGCAAAAAACAGGTGCTTCGTCAGGTGCTTCAATTGCACCATCCTGACAGGCATAACATCCCGGCGGTATTGTCTGCCGTGGGCGGACTGGATCTTGCCGCCATGACCGGCGCCTTTCTCGGCTGCGCCCACGAAGGAATTGCCGCAGCGGTGGACGGGTATATCTCTGTTGTGGCGGCTCTGTGCGCCGTGGAGCTGTGTCCGGCGGTGAAGGACTATCTGTTTCTTTCCCACCAGTCCTATGAGCCGGGCTACGCCAAGGCGGCGCAGGCGCTGGGGCTGCGTCCCTGCCTTGCCCTGGATATGCGTCTCGGCGAGGGCAGCGGCTGCCCTCTGCTGTTTCGGATTCTGCAGGGCGCCTGCGGCGTTATGGCCAACATGGCCACCTTTGCCGAAGCTGCCATTGAGGACGACTATCTGGTGCCGATCCGTTCAGGTGACAGCTTCACGGTGGAGGGTGTATGAGAATTTTACTGACCGGCGGCGGAAAAAGCGGAAAAAGCACCGCCGCCCAGCGTCTGTGCTGCCATTTGGCGGCAGGAGCGCCCATGTACTATTGGGCAACCATGACTCCACGGGACAGCGAGGATCGCGCCCGGATCCGCCGCCATATCGCGGATCGTGACGGCTGGGGCTTTCAGACCATTGAGCGAAGTGTGGATCTTCCTGCGGCGCTGCCTTGTGTAGACCGGAGCGGCGTTATCCTGCTGGACAGTGTTACCGCAGCCCTGTCCGAGGCTATGTTCGGCGAGGTAGTTGACGCCGCCGCGCCGGAACGGGTGGCGGCGGAGCTGCTGACTGTCAGCAGCCACAGCACCCACTTTGTCTGCGTTTGCGATGATCTGTGGCAGGGAGGCGAAGTCTACACCGACTGGACAGAGATCTACGTTCGCGGTCTTGCCGATGTCTGCCGGACGCTGGCGGCGGAATTTGATATGGTGTGCCATATGACGGCGGGGCTGCCTCGTGTGTGGAAGGGGGCGTGGCCGCTGTGAAACGCTGGATCGATGGATTTTTCATGGCGTGGGGGATGTTCCTGTCGCTGCCCTGCCCCCTGAAGCGCTGGAACGAGAGCGCCCGTGTCCAGATGCTGTGCTGCCTGCCCCTTGTGGGGGTGGTGGTGGGCGGTGTGTGGATGCTGGCGGCATATCTGGCGCGATTTCTGCCGCCGCCGGTAGGTGGACTGCTCGTCGCTGCCGCACCATGGCTGGTGACAGGCTTTCTGCACCTTGACGGATTTATGGACGTATGTGACGCGGTTCTGAGCCGCCGTGACCTGCCCCGCCGTCAGGAGATCCTGAAGGACTCCCATTGCGGCGCCTTTGCCGTGATCTCCATGGTGCTGCTGGCGCTGTACCAGTGGAGCGTGGCCATGGGACGGGAGACCGTGCCGCTGCTGCCGCTGCTGGTGATCCCTGTGGCCTCCCGTGCCTGCGCGTCGTTGGCGGTGCAGAGTCTGCGTCCTATGACCACCAGCCAGTATGCGGCAATGGGTGAAAAAAAGACGGGCGGCATTGTGTTTGCCGCTGTGATGCTGGCGGCGGCGGTGGCCGCGCCGCTGCTTTTGTGGGGCAGCTTTGCCCCATTGGCCACGGCGGTGGGCTATTGGCTGGCGGCGTGGTATGCCGGCCGCCAGCTGGGCGGCATGTCCGGCGATGTGTCCGGCTTCGCCCTGACGCTGGGTGAGCTGTGGGGACTTGCGGTATTGATGTTAGTGAGGTGAATCCTATGGAGCTTGTGATCGGCGGTGCCTTTCAGGGGAAGCTGACGTGGGCGCTTTCCCATTACGGCCTGACGGAGGCCGATGTGTGCGATCTGGCGCGGACAGATCCGATCCCCCATAAGAGGTGCTATTGGCATCTGGAGGCGCTGAGCCGCCGCTGCGAAGATATGACCCCCTATCTGCCGCTGTTTGAAAACGCGGTGGTCATCACCCGTCTGGTGGGCGGCGGCATCGTACCCATGGACGGAGAAGAGCGGGCATGGCGGGAGCGTCACGGCGTTCTGGTGCAGCGGCTGGCGGAGCGAGCTGGCCATGTGACGCATGTCCTGTGCGGATTGACGGAGGAATTGAAATGATCTTGACCCTGATACGCCACGGCCAGACCGAGGGCAGCATCAACGACCTGTATTACGGCGCGGCGGACATTCCCGTCCTGCCGGAGTCTCTGGCGGAGCTTCATGCCGGAGCGAAGCGATATCCCACTGCGAAGCGGTACTTTACCAGCGGTATGCTGCGGACGGAGCAGACGCTCCGCGCCATTTACGGAGACGTGCCGCATACCGTTCTGCCGGGGCTGCGGGAGATGGACTTCGGTGATTTTGAAATGCGCAGCTATGACCAGCTGAAGGACGATCCCGCTTTTCAGCACTGGATGACCGACAGTGAACATCTCCCCTGCCCCAACGGAGAAAGCGCCCCCCAGACCACGGCGCGGAACCTGAAGGCGATGGAGACGGTGCTGGCGGTGGACGAAGACGCAGTGTGCGTCATTCACGGCGGCGTGATTGCCGGCTTTATGATGACGTGGTTCGGCGGTTTGCGGGTGGACTGGTACCGCAAGGCTGGCACCGGCTATCAGGTGGTCTTTGACCACAGAAGCCCCGTCAGCTGGCGGCGGGTGCCGGAGGACATGTGATGGAGATCGCACCGCTGCTTCAGGTGGAAAGGGGCGTTACCGCCCTGATCGGCGGCGGCGGAAAGACCACGCTGATGAACACGCTATCGGAGGAGCTGCGCCGCCGGGGAACGGTGATTGTGACCACCTCCACCCACATTCAAAGACCGGAGCGGTATCCCGTGCTGCCGGCGGTGGATACTGCCGCCGTATCCGCCGCACTGGCGGAACACGGCGTGGTGTGCGTGGCGGCGGAAGGGGCGGAGGGCAAGCTGACCAGTCCGGCGCTGTCCTTTGATGTGCTGAGCCGCTTGGCGGATTTCGTGCTGGTGGAGGCCGATGGCTCCAAGCGTTTGCCGCTGAAGGCGCACGCGCCTCACGAGCCGGTGATCCCCGCCTGCGTCCGCCGGACGGTCTATGTGCTGGGGGTGGATGGCTTTGGCCGGCCTGTTTGCCAGGTATGTCACCGCCCTGAGCGGTACGCCGCCCTTTGCGGCGTGTCGGAAGACAGCGTTGTCACCCCCGAAATGGCGGCAGCCGTTCTGCGTGCCGAGGGTTATCACACCGGATGGATCTATGTCAACAAGGTAGAGTCGCCGGAGGCTTGGTGCAGCGCCCGCGCATTTGCCGCACTGCTGCCAGGAACCGTGGCTGCCGGAAGCCTGTGGCAGAAGAAGTATGAAATGCTGTAAAAAAGCGCCGCATCCGGCGGCGCTTTGCCGTATTATCGTATCAAAATCCGATAATGGCGTACAGGACGGTTGCATACAAAAGAATGTCACGGTAAAATAGCAATATCCTGTTTTGGAGGGGAGCGGTCATGTTTCAGTGGAATGAGGATAAGATCCGCTTCATGGAGGACGCTGCCGTATGGAGCGGGTTTTATGACCGGCTGGCGGCGTTGCTGGCGCCGTATCTGCCGAGGGATGGTCACATCTGCGACGCGGGCTGCGGCACGGGACACCTGTCGCTGGCGCTGGCATCCTGTGTCAGACAGATCACAGCGGTGGATCTCAGTCAGGAAGCGTTGTCCCTTTTGGCGGACAATTGCCGGAAGAGAGGCGTCTCCAACATTGCCATTCGCTGCGGCGATATTGCCCGGCTGCCGCCGGAGGAGCCATATGACGCTATGGCGTTTTGCTTTTTTGGCCACATCGAGGAAATTCTGACGCTTTCCGCGCAGCAGTGCCGCGGAACGGTACTGGCGGTCATGCGGGATGACGGCTGCCATCGGTTTTCCACCGGAGAGCCCGCTCTATGCCACGGTGGCTATCCCCGCGGCGCGGCGGAGCTGACAGCACGGGGGATCCCCTTTCACTCCGAACGCTTTGCGCTGCCCATGGGACAGCCCTTCCGTTCGCTGTCCGATGCCCGGCGGTTTTTTGAGCTGTACCGCCGTAATGGCGACGATACCCCCATCACAGACACCTTTCTGCAGGCACGGTTAAGTGCCACGGGGCGGGAGGACTTCCCCCTGTATCTGTCTCAGAGCCGCCGATTCGGCCTGCTGCGGTGGGAAGCGCGTGACGGCAGGGGCGCAGCCGCCGTGAGACTTGCACCGCAAAAACCTGCCTGGAAAGGAGAAGCGCGATGAAAGAGATTTTTACCACCCTTCTTTATGAAATGGAAAAGCACCACGACACGGTGCTGTGTACGATCATTGCCGACAGCGGTTCCACCCCCCGCGGCCGGGGCGCACAGATGCTGGTGGGCGCGGAGGGGCTGCTGCGGGGTACCATCGGCGGCGGCGCTGTGGAGGGCGGCGCCATCGCGCTGGCGCACACGCTGCTGCAGGCGCGCCGCAGCGCTGTTCACGAATACAGGCTCCACCACAATGAGACCGAGGACATCGGGATGGTTTGCGGCGGCGATGTGACGGTACACCTGCAATTTATTGCCGCCGATGACGGACAGTGGAACGCGCTGGCGCAGGATGTGCTGCGCTGGATCGCCTGCCGTCAGACAGGCTGGCTGACGCTGGCGCTGGACGGCGGAACGCCCGCCCTGCGGGACGAACCGGAGACAGACAAAGACCATTTTACGCTGCCCCTGCCCATCGGGGAGCGGGCGGTGATCTTTGGCGGTGGACATTGCTCACTGGCGCTGTGTCCGCTGCTGACTACAGTGGGATTTCGGGTCACGGTGGTGGACGACCGGCCGGAACTGGTGACGAAGGAGCGGTTCCCCACGGCAGACGCGGTGGTCTGCTGCGATCTTGACCGGCTTCCGGATGCCCTCGCCATCGGCAGCGAGGATTATGTGGTGGTCATGACCAATGGCCACAGCCATGATTTTTCCGTACAGCGGCAGATCCTGCGGGGGCAGTATGCCTACATCGGTGTTATCGGCTCCCGTGCCAAGACCGCCAGCGTCAATGAGCGGCTGCGGCAGGCAGGTATCAGCGAGGAGGCCATTGCCACCGTTCATACCCCCATTGGAACGCCCATTAAGGCGGTAACGCCGGAAGAGATCGCCGTGTCCATTGCCGGCGAGATGATCTGTGTCCGTGCCGCCCGCCGGGAGAGCGGCGGCGTGAAGCTCCACGGCTGTCCCATGCACTGAAGGAAGAACAGCCGCTTGACAAGCAGAAAAGGTGGTCATCCCTGTGGGGATGACCACCTTTTGTCTCGTTTGAAACGGGAGAGGAGCCTATTGATCGGAGCTGCGGCGTCCGGGAGGAGAGGGCCGGTCATCGTCAACGCCGCCAAAACCGCCGCCACCGCCGGTATTCATGCTGCCCATCACGCTGAGATCCAGTGCGGAGGCATCCACCAGCGCATCACTGTCGCGCTGTGCGCTTTCCGTGGAGGGGATCGTCCCGTCGAGCTGTCCCTGAATGGACTCGCCCCGCAGCTTCACCACCTGATAGAGGGTATCGGTCGCCGTCAGATATTCGTCATAGGAATAGAACGCAGTGGGGTCTGTCTCCACCAGCGCGTCGATCTGGCTGCGCACCCGCTCATAGAAAGCGTCAAATCCGCCGCCGTTGATATACTCGCTCACGAGCTGCTGCAGATAGGCGTAATACTGGCTGTGATAGGTTTCATCTTCCATCAGCGTGTCGAAGAAGTTTGTGCGGGAGAACGCATTGTCGATGGCGCCGTTTACAACGCTGGTGGCATCGCTGCTGCTCCCCATGCCGCCAAGAGCAAGGTTATAGTCCCAGGGAAGGAGAGTCAGCTGCCCGCCGGATTCGTAGAGATAATAGTTGTGTGCCATGGAGCCGGACAGGCTGTCCTCGTTGACAGAGAACACATGGACAGCCATATAACGGAGCAGATTGTCGATGTCCATATACGTTTCCAGATCATTGCCCTCTGAAATGTTTTTGAGAGCGGTGACCACCCGTCTGTGGTCGGCCTTCTTTGTGTCGGTGATCTCGCCGTCCCAGATCGTTTCATAGCTGTCCAGTTCATCATCCGTGTAGTTGAGGTTCGCACCGCCTCCGTCCATGGAGAAGCCGCCCATGCCGCCTCCGCCAAAATTGAAATTCATCGACGGGCGTTCTCCGGAACCGGATGGGGGCTCTGCCGAGCTTTCGCCACTCGAATCAGGCTTTTGAGGTGGCGCAAAGGTGTCATCTGACGGCTGTCCGGGGGCGGTGGGCGGATTCGCCTGATCAGCATTTCCCTGTGCATCCGGCGGCATCATGTTTTCAAAATCCATATCGCCGAAGTCCATATCGTCGGCATTGAAGTCTCCGAGATCCTTTCCGCCGCCCATATCCATGCTTTCCGGCTTATAGAGCGCTCCATCCTGCACACCGTAGTTCCGCAATAAAAAGCTGTCCTCCACGGCCTCCAGTGCCAGATAGACACCCCAATATTCGCCGTTGACGGAGATTTTGGCGTAATTGTAGAGGGAGGCATCCGCACCGAGATATTGATACATATCGTAGATCAGCGCCTCTTTCATATTGGTGGCGTCGGCATAGTTGTTGTTCAGGATCAGTTTATCCAGGCCAAAGC
>CAKTKM010000002.1 GCA_934569425.1 uncultured Oscillospiraceae bacterium | reverse complement strand
TTGAAAAAATCTCGGAATGGATGGGATAGGATTGATTTAAGGCAATTATACCTGAAAGCTTTGAATAAATCTATTGCTTTTCGTGACGGCAAAAAATAACGGGTATCCGGCTTTCACCAGATACCCGTTATTTCGTTGCCAACCCTGCCTGACAGATGCCATAACCGTAATTTTTAGAATTACTGTCTTATGAGCACCCATGCGAAACGGGGAGGTGTTTTTGCATAAAAAGAGAAGCTTACCACATTATTTCCGCCCTTCCCTATTTCCCGACGGAATGTGAAGCTTTTTTTCGCTACAATGAGGCTATCAAAAACGCCCCTGGGGGGGCGAGGGGAGGGCAAAATATGATGCGGCCGGCGGCACGGGACAAGTCCATACCGGAGGCAGTCAGAAAAGGGCTTGTCCGGTGCGCGGTGACAGCGCTGCTGGCGGCGGCACAGGTAGGCGGACTGTATGGAGCGTGGGCGTTGGGCGCGGTGGCGGCCTTCGGCGGCGGACAGGGAAGCCTGTGGCCGCTGGCGGGCGCGATCCTTGGAGCGCTGGTGTTTTTCGATTTTCAGCCGGGACTGCGGCTGGCAGCATCGGCGGTGCTGATCTGCTGCGGCGGGATGGCCTTCGGAGATACAAAGCTTGGCGCGAAACGGGGCTTTGCGCCGCTGCTGGCAGGCGCGGCGCTGCTGGCGGTGCAGGCGATGTATCTGGCGGGGCGGTGCGCGGCGCAGTGGGCGCTGGGCGTCACCGCTGCCGCCATAGCGGCGGCGGCCGCTTGCGGCTTGTCGGAAAATGCGCCGGAGCGCAGCCGCCGGCAATTGGTCATTATGACGGCGGCAGTGGCGGCATTGTCCGCTGTGCAGGCGGAGGGATATTCCCTCGGCGGCGTGGCGGCGGCAGGGCTTTCGCTGCTGTGGAGCGGTGTGCCGCCGGTATATGCCGCCGCAATCGGCGGCGCCATGGGAGCGTGTGTAGATCTGACGGCAAAGACACCGGCAGCGCTGTGGGGAGTGGTATGTGCCGTGGGGGCGCTGTGCGCGTCGCTGGTGAAGCGGTGGCCGCGGCTTTTGCGGGGAATGGCCTTCTGCCTGTGTGCGGCAGCGATCCCGCTGGCGCTGGACGCGGACAGGCCGTGGGCGGTACTGTATCAGGCGGCGGTGGCGGCTTTGGCCTATGCCGTGCTGCCGTCCAGATGGCTGGCGGGCGTAGCGGTGCCGGAGGAGGAGCGGCCACAGGCGGTGCCGGCCATGGCGGCGCGGAACGGCGCCAAGGAGCGGGCGGCGGCCTTTCAGGATCTGTATAATATGATGTTCCGCACCCGGCCGGAGGAACGGGGAGAGAATCCGGCGGTGATCTTTGACCACGCGGCGGATCAGACCTGCCGCGACTGCGTGCTGGTAAAACGCTGCTGGCAGACGGAGTACAGCAGCACCTACAACGCATTCAACGACGCATGCGGACCCATGCTGAAGCGGGGACGGGCGGAAACGGAGGATTTTCCGTTGTTTTTCACCAGCAGGTGTATCCGCTTTCCGGAGCTTTTGAGCGCTGTGAACACGGAACTGTATGCCTTCCGGCTGCGGCGGCAGTATCGGGTGCGGCTGGAGGACACGCGGCAGCTGGCGGAGGAGCAGTACCGGCATTTGGGAGAGGTGTTGGGCAGCGAAACCGTGCCGGAGCCGGAGGGAGCGCTGCTGCGGTGCCGCGTGGGGACGCTGCTGCGGCCGAAGGAGGGTGAGCAGCAGTGCGGCGACCAGTTGGCCGTGTTTACCAGCGGCGCGACGCTCTATATGCTGTTGTCCGACGGCATGGGCAGCGGCGCGGCGGCGCACGCAGAGAGTGCCATGACGGTGCGGCTGCTGCGGCAGTTCCTGAAAGCGGGCATCCGCCCGGACGCGGCGCTGAAGACCATCAATAACGCCATGACCCTGCGGTGTCAGGAGGGCGGCGCCTTTACCACCATCGATCTACTGGCGCTGGATCGCCGCAGCGGTGCGGCCACGCTGTATAAATACGGCGCGGCGGCCTCCTATGTAAAGCGGGGCGACACCGTGAGCCGTCTGGAGGGCGGAAGCCTTCCGGCGGGCTTGCAGGCGGTGCGGCTTCCGCCGGAGGCTACGGGGCTGCAGCTGGAGGCCGGCAGCGTGCTGGTAATGGTCAGCGACGGTGTTACCGCCCAGGGGGAAGAGTGGCTGCGGGAGCTTTTGCGGCAATGGCCGGGAGGCGACAGTCAGGCGCTGGCACAGATGATCCTGGCGGAGTCACGCCGGTACGGCGGACTGCGGGACGATTGCGCCGTGCTGGCGCTGCGGCTTGAAAAATCTGAAGACGAAGCCGCAAAACGGGTATAAGCCGCCTGCTTACGGGACATACTTTTTCCATAACGAGCGCAAGGAGGGCATGGTTTTGGTAAAAGGCGTTTCCCGAAGGGTCATTGTGGTGGACAGCCCCGACCCGCAGGTTTTTGAACAGGCGATCTTTATTCTCAGCGGCGACGGAGCGGGGGTCAGCCAGCAGCAGCTGGTAGATCAGGCCGTTCGTGTGGCCAAAAGCTATGCCCGCACTCACGGTATGCCCCAAAAGGGCTTCCGGATGACACCGCCGCTATGGATGGCGGCGGGCAGCGCCGTTATCGGCGCAGTATGGGCAGCGGTGGCGCTGCTGTAAACGACTTTGCTTTCTGCCATTGAATACCATCAATGGTACTTTCTTTCCACATTTTTCTCCTCACTTGGGGCGGACGCGGAGCGTCCGCCTTCTTTTTTCCCCTCTTCCTTTCCGAAAAGGGATGTGGTATAATATGCGGACATACTTTCGTTTATGTGCGTTACATGGAGGATATGACCCAATGAGGATCGGAAATGTGGAGGTGGCCTCCCGCCTGGCGCTGGCGCCCATGGCGGGCGTGACGGACATGGCGTTCCGCCAGATCTGCCGTGAGCTGGGGGCGGGCTACTCCTGCACGGAGCTGGTCAGCGCCAAGGCGCTGTGTTATCAGGATAAAAAGAGCCGCACGTTGCTGAAAATGGCGCCCAATGAGCATCCGGCGGCGGCGCAGATCTTCGGCAGCGACACCACCTGCATGGCGGAGGCGGCACAGATCGCGGCGGAGGTGTCCGGCGCGGAGGTCATTGACATCAATATGGGCTGCCCCGTAGGGAAGGTGGTGTCGAACGGCGAAGGCTCGGCACTGATGAAGGATCCGGAGAAGGCTGCCCGCATTGCCGAAGCGGTGGTGAAGGCAAGCCCTGTGCCGGTGACGGTGAAGATGCGCCGGGGATGGGATAAGGGAAGCATCAACGCGGTGGAGCTGGCGAAGATGCTGGAGCAGGCCGGTGTGGCGGCGGTGGCCGTTCACGGGCGCACCCGTACCCAGATGTACGGCGGCCAGGCGGATTGGGTCACCATTCGGGAGGTGAAGGAGGCCGTCTCCATTCCCGTTATTGCCAACGGGGATGTATTTTCGGCAGAGGACTGCCTGAAAATTCTGCGCTTTACCGGCGCGGATATGGCGATGATCGGACGGGGCTGCTTCGGCAATCCGTGGTTGTTCCAGCAGTGTGCCGCGGCGTTGGAGGGAAGACCTGTGCCGCCGCTGCCGCCCCTTGCGGAGCGGTGTGACCTGGCGGTGCGGCAGATCCAACTGGCAAAAGAGGATAAGGGCGAGCGGATCGCCATTTTGGAGGCGCGGCGGCATTACGCATGGTATCTCAAAGGAGTGCCGCATGCCAATTATTACAAGGATCAGATCGTTCGGATGAACACCATGGAGGACGTGTACCGCGTGACGGCGGGCATCAAGAGGGATTTGAAATGAATCAGGAAAACATCATTGCACGGGCGCGGCGGGGTGACGCCGACGCCTTTGAACAGCTGGTGGAGGCCTATCGCGAGCCGGTGTTCCGGCTTGCCCTGCGGATGTGCGGCAATGCCGCCGACGCCGAAGAGGCGGCGCAGGAGGCTTTTATCGCCGCGTGGAGGGGATTGCCCAATTTCCGGGGGGAGAGCAAGTTCTCCACCTGGCTTTATCAGCTGGCCAGTCATGCCGCCATCGACCTGCTGCGGCGGGAAAAGCGGCAGATCGCCGCTGAGGACATCACCGAGGTCAACGCGCCCGACAACGCGCCTGACCCGCAGCAGCGGGTGGAGCAGTCCGAACAGCGGCAGGCGGTGCGTGACGCTATCTGGCAGCTGACGCCGGAGTACCGGCAGATCGTGGTGCTGCGGTTCCTGCAGGAGCTGAGCTATGAGGAGATCGGCACGGCGCTGAAGCTGCCGGTCGGCACAGTGAAGTCACGGCTGAACCGGGCGCGGTCGCAGCTCAAGGAGATTTTGTCTCAAAGCGGGAACCTTTTCGGCGCAGGGAGCGTCATACATACAGAAACCAATGGAAAGGAGGGGCGGCAATGAAAAACGAACAATGGGAACACGACGCCTTTGATGCGCTGCTGCGTGACGCATTGGCCAGCGATGCCGCGCCCTCTGAGGATTTTACGGCGCGGGTGATGGAGCAGGTGCGCCGCACTCCCCAGGAAAAGCCCCGCAAGGCGCAGCCGGTCATCCGTGTACTGGCGGCGCTGGCGGCCTGCGCGGTGATCGTGGTGGCCATTCCGCTGGTGAGAATGAGCGACGGTATGGGCAGCGCCGCGCCTGAGAGCAACAACATGGCGGATTGTGCCGCCGCACCGGAAACAGACGATGCCACCGCAGGTGACCCCGCCGACAAGGCGCCCGTGCAGCAGTTCGTGGTGGGCAATGGCGCCGACGAAAACGGAGATAACGGCAGCGATGGCAGCCAGAAAATGACCGAAAGGGAAGAAACTACCGGGAAATTGGCTCATGACACCGAGCAGGCGCTGACCCTGGTGGGTCAGGACGCTCGGGACGCCATGGCAGCTTTGATGGAGAGTGGGATCCAGCCGGAGACCACGGAGAATGGGCGAAGCGTCTACGTTCTGACAGCGGAGCAGGCGGCGAAGCTGGGCGAGTCTGTGGACGCGCTGTACGGCATAGAGGGCAGCCTGACGCTGACACTGGAGGCGGCGGAATGAGGAACAGTGCCACCCGAAAGCTGGCAGTGGCCGGCATGATCGGCGCGGCCTACGCCGTCATGGCGATTTTCGGCTCCGTGTTCGGACTGACCTTCGGCTCCATTCAGTTCCGGTTTTCCGAGGCGCTGTGTTTGACGCCGTTTCTGTTTCCCGAGGCGGTGGGGGGACTGTTTGTGGGGTGTCTCATCGCCAACCTGTTCAGTCCCTACGGGCTGCTGGACATTGTTGTGGGCTCTCTGGCCACGCTGGTGGCCGCGTGGCTCACCTCCCGCTGCCGCAGCCGCTATCTGGCGGCGCTGCCGCCGGTGGTGGTGAACATGGTGCTGGTGGGCGGGCTGCTGGCCTTTGAACAGACCGGCTTTACCCATGCGTTTATGGCGGCGTTCTGGTATAACGCCTGTTCGCTGGCAGTCAGCGAGGCGGTGGTATGCTACGGATTGGGGCTTTTGCTGCTGAAAGGGCTGGAAAAGACGAAGTTTTTTAAGGATCTGCAAAAAAAGGATTGACTTTTGCGGGGAAAATGATAAAATAATTAGGCTCGTGTATTATGGCAAGATGCGGGCAAATCCTTGCTCCTGTCCGAGAACAGGGGCCATAAGTCCAAAAGGAGGTGCAAAAGTATGGCTAAGATTTCCGCCAACTATGAGGTCGTTTACATCATCGACCCCGCACAGGGTGAGGAGGCTGTTGCCGCCACCGTGGCAAAGTTTCAGGCTCTGGCTGAACAGCATGCTTCCAACGTCGTTGTTGACGAGTGGGGCAAGCGTCGTCTCGCTTACGCGATCGACTACAAGACCGAAGGCTATTATGTCCTGATGTCCTTCACCAGCGCGCCGGAATTCCCCCGGGAGCTGGATCGTATTCTGGGCATTACCGAGGGCGTTATGCGTTCCATGATCGTCTGCAAGGACGAGTAAGGAGGGCGCCCAATGCTCAACAAGATCTTTATCATGGGTCGTCTGACCCGTGACCCCGAGCTGCGCCGCACGCAGTCGGGGCATCCTGTCACCGGCTTCACGCTGGCGGTGGATCGTGATTTCAAGTCCGCCTCCGGCGAGAAGGAAACGGATTTCATCGACGTGGTCGCATGGCGTGCCACGGCAGAGTTTGTGGCGAAATATTTCACCAAGGGTCGTATGGCCGTGGTGGAGGGTCGCCTGCAGATCCGCGACTGGCAGGATAAAGAAGGCAACAAGCGCCGCACAGCGGAGATCGTTGCCGACAACGTGTATTTCGGTGACAGCCGGCCCGCAGGCAACGGCGGCGCGTTCAACGACGCTCCTGCCTACAGCGCACCCAGCGCTCCCGCCTATACGGCGCCTGCCGGCGGTGGCTTCGCGGCTCCTGTGGGCGGCGAATTTGCCGAGATCGACGATGCAGACGGCGATCTGCCATTCTGATCCCGTGTTCAAGAACACACTACTCATACGATAAGGAGGACTCTTCCATGGCTATGGAACGTGAAAACAGACCCGCACGCGGCGGCGTCCGCAAGCGGAAGAAGGTTTGCCAGTTCTGCGTGGATAAGTGCGAGCATATTGATTATAAGGATGCTGCCAAGCTGCGCCGCTTCATCAGCGAGCGCTCCAAGATCCTGCCTCGCCGCACCACCGGTACCTGCGCCATGCATCAGCGCCAGCTGACCGAGGCCATCAAGCGCGCCCGTCAGATCGCCCTGCTGCCCTTCGTGACCGAGTAAGAAAAGGTCAAAATCCCCACCCTATCGGGTGGGGATTTTTTAGTCTGCCGCAAATAAGGTTTATTGACCGCCGCAAAAGCTCTCCGCCTGAAAGGGCAGGGAGCTTTTGCGGCAATATAGGATCCAGCGTTTATTTCCGCTTGATGCGGGCGATGGCGCAGCAGAGCAGGAACACCGCCAGATCCACCAGCACTACCGAAGCGCCCACCGGCGTTCCCAGCAGATAGGAGGCGGTCAGCCCCACGCAAAAGGAGGTCACACTCAGTACGGCGGAGCAGATCACCACGCCGCGAAAGCTCTTCAGCACCCGCATGGCGCTGAGCGCCGGAAAGATCACCAGACTGGAGATCAGCATGGCACCCATCATCCGCATGCCAAGCACGATGGTCAGGGCGGTCAGCACACTCAGAAGCGTGTTGTAGAGGCCGACCTTCACGCCGGTGGCACGGGAAAAGCTCTCGTCAAAGGTGATGGCAAACAGCCGGTGATAGAACAGAACGAACAGCGCCAGCACCGCCGCGCTTAGCCCTACGCTCAGTGCCACATCGGCACGATCCATGGCCAAAATGGAGCCGAACATATAGCTGTCCACATCCGTGGTCATGCCGGTGGTCAGAGAGGTGACGATGACGCCCACCGCCAGCGCGGAGGCGGAGGTGACGGCGATGGCGGCATCGGCACCCATGCGGCTGCGCTCCGTCATGCGCAGGAGCAGCAGCGCCGCCACCATGACCACCGGAATGGACACCGGCAGCGGCGCCCAGCCGCAGGCCACGGCCACAGCCAACGCGCCGAAGGACACATGGCTCAGTCCGTCGCCGATCATGGAATACCGCTTCAATACCAGCGGTACCCCCAGCAGCGCCGCGCACAGGGATACCAGAATGCCCACCACAAAGGCCCGCAGGATGAACGGATAGGTGAACATCTCCCACAAAAGACTCATACTCCGTCACCTCCCAGCTTTTTGCCGCAGGGAGAGGCCAGAAATGCCTCTGTGGTGCCGAAAAACCAGCCGTTGCGCCCGGCGTGCAGGATGTGCGTGGCGTATTTCAGGGCGTTTTGCAGGTCGTGGGTCACCATGACGATGGCAATGCCCTCGCTGCGGTTCAGATACTCCAGCGTGCGGTACATATCGTGGGCAGCCTCGGGGTCAAGGCCGGTCACAGGCTCGTCCAGGATCAGCAGCTCCCCGGCGGCGCACAGGGCGCGGGACAGCAGCACGCGCTGCTGCTGCCCGCCGGACAGCTCCCGGTAGCAGCGATCCTTCAGCTCCAGTACGCCCAGCTTGCCCATGTTCATCAGCGCCGTGGACTTTTCTGCGGCGGTATAGAAAAACCGCCCCTTTCGTGCGCTTAAAAAGCCCGACAGCACCACTTCGTACACCGTGGCGGGGAAGTCCCGCTGGGCGCGGGTCTGCTGGGGCAGATACCCGATGGCGCCCGCCTTCAGGGACTTGTCCACCGTTACGGCGCCCTCCATGGGCTTCATAAGACCCAGCAGCACCTTCAGCAGTGTGGACTTTCCGGTGCCGTTTTCGCCAACGATGCACAGATAGTCGCCGGCGTTCACCTGAAAGGACAGATGGCGGCTCAGTGCTTTGCCCTCATAGCCCAGCGCCACATCGCGGCAGTCGATCAGAGTATGTTGTTGGTTCATCAGGACAGTCCCTCCTGTAAAGCCGTCACGTTTTCCCACATGAGGCTGAGATAGGTGGCGCCGGCGTCCATATCCTGCTTTGACACGGTCTGACAGGACTGGAACGTGAGGACCCGCGCACCGGTGGTTTCGGCGATGGCGCGGGCGACCTTCTGGCTGCTGAGCTCAATGGTGTAGACCACGGGGATCTGCTCCTGCGCCACCTTGTCGATGAGATACTTCAGTGTGGCCAGCGACGGCTCTGTGTCGCTGGCGCAGCCATGGAAGGCGGCGCGGTAGTCGAGGCCGTACTCCTTACAGAAGTACAGCAGCGGGAACCGGTCGCCGAACACCAGCAGACGCCGTGTTCCGGCCACCACCGTGTCCCGGAAGGCGGCGTCCAGCGCATCCAGCTGCGTCAGATAGTCCGTCAGGCGGGAGCGGTAGCGATCCTCGTGCTGCGGATCCGCCCGGCACAGGGCATCGCAGACGGCGGAAGCCAGCTGCTTGGCCAGCACCGGCGATGTCCATACATGCTCGTCGTATTCGATGGCGTCGCTGTCGTGATCGTCGTGATCGTGGCTGCCGCTGCTTTCCATGCCCTCGGACATCTCCTCCGCCAGAGCTGACACCTGCGTCATCAGGGGGAGTGTAACGGCGATATGCTCTCCCGCGGCGGAGAGAATATCATCCACCCACTGCTCGCTTTCGCCGCCGTTATAGAGGAATACATCCGCATTGGACAGGGTGACTACGTCCAGCGGCGTAGGCTCGAAGCTGTGGGTCTCTTTTCCAGCAGGCACCAGCAGCGTTACATCCACGTCACTGCCGCCGATCTGGCGGGCAAAGTCGTAGTAGGGGAACAGCGTACACACCACCTGCAATTTGCCGTCCTCGGTCTGCGGACGCTGCCCGCAGGCGGAGAGGGAGACCGTCAGCATCAGCGCCAGCAGCAGGGCAAATAGCCTTTTCATACCGGCTCCTCCTGCCCGCAGCTTTCGCACAGGCCGTAAAACAGTGTCCGGCGGGGATCGATGCGGAAGTGGTGCTCCTGCTCCAGATGCCGGTACAGCTCGCCCAAATGGGAGCAGTCCAGATGGCGGATGGCACCGCATTTTTCACATTTCAGTAAAAAGCAGCTGCCCTCCTCATGGCCGTCGCAGTACTGGTAGTAGGCGCCCTGATCGGTGACGGCCTTGTGGACCAGCCCCTGCTGCGCCAGACGCTCCAGTTGGCGGTATACGGTGGTCAGCCCAACCGTCTGGCCCTGCGCATGCAGCTGCTCCGTCAGCTCCGCGGCGGTGGCGCAGCCCTCGGGGCTGGCCTTGACGCCCTCCAGTACCGCCCGCTGCTGCCGCGTCATATAGGTAACGGACATATGTCTCGCCTCCAAAATGAAAATGAAAACCGATTTCATATTATAGCAGAAGCGACAGCGTTGTCAAGCTTTGAGAGAAGGGGAAGCAAAAGCTTTCTGCGGTTCAGAGAACCGTTGGCAGTCCGGCGGCTTTCTTCTCCGCCCAGTCACTGAGCTGCTCCAGGATCGGCAGCAGAGCGCGGCAGTCGTCGGTGGGGCTGTACTCCACCCGTACCGGCACCTCCGGATAGACGGTGCGCACCACAAGGCCGTCCTGCTCCAGCTCCCGCAGGGAGGAGGCCAGCACCGTGTTGCTGATGCCGTCCAGTTTGCCCCGCAGGGCGTTGTACCGGAGCGAGCCTGCATTGGTCAGGGCGCAGACGATCTGCACCTTCCATTTGCCGCCGATAACGCTCATGGCGTAGTGCAGCGGACATTTCTCCATACAGGGACAATCGTAGTGGGACATGGTAAGCTCCTCCTGACCTTGTTATCAAAATCTGCGCTCTTGCGTTTTTCGGCTATCGTGCTATGATTATAGCAGGTAAGAAAAAAGGAGTAAATAGCAAATGAACATTTATCTTCAGGGGCTCACCATGGGACTGGCCTATGTGGCGCCGATCGGTTTGCAGAACCTCTTTGTCATCAACACAGCCCTGACCCAGAAGCGGAGCCGGGTGTATCTGACGGCGCTGATCGTGATTTTCTTCGACATTACGCTGGGACTTGCCTGTTTTCTGGGTGTGGGCGCACTGATGCAGGCGCTGCCCTGGCTGCAAAAGGTGATCCTTGGCATTGGCAGTCTGATCGTCATCTGGATCGGCATCGGCCTGCTTCGTGCCAAGGCCAGCATGGAGGGAGGACGGGATGTAAACGTCCCCATCTGGAAGGTGATCTCCACCGCCTGTGTGGTGACGTGGTTCAATCCCCAGGCCATCATTGACGGCACCATGATGCTGGGCGCCTTCCGTGCCAGCCTTCCGGCAGGCAGCGATGTGTTTTTTATCTGCGGCTTTGCCAGTGCGTCGGTGCTGTGGTTTTTGGGGATCTCCACGATCATCTCTCTGTTCAGCGCCAAGTTCAACGATAAGATATTGAACATCATCAACAAGGTCTGCGGCGCGGTGATCGTTTTCTACGGCGGCAAGCTGGCGTGGAGCTTCCTTCAGCTGATGGGCTGGGTGGGCTGAGCGATATTTTCAGGAAAGAAACCGACGAAAGCCCTTGCATATTTTCCGAATCGTGATATGATATGCCTACTTCCGCCCTGCGCGGCCATCAGAAAGTGAGGAATGAGACATGACATATCAGGAGATTCTGGATCGCTCCCGCGATCAGATCGGGCCGTTTTGCAAGTCCTGCAGGATCTGCAACGGACAGGCCTGCAAGAACACCGTTCCCGGCCCCGGCGCAAAAGGTATGGGGACAGGCTTTATCCGTAACTACCAGAAGTGGCAGGAGCTGTGCGTCAACATGGACACCATCTGCGAAAACGGCGGCGCGGATACCACCTTTGATTTCTTTGGCCATACGCTGACGATCCCGGTAATGGCGGGACCCGTGGGCGCCATGCAGCTGCACTACGGCGAGAAGTATAACGACCTGCAGTATAACGACCTGCTGGTCACCGGCTGTGCCAAGGCGGGGATCCTGGCCTTTACCGGAGACGGAACCAACCCCGCCGTGATGGAAGGCGCAGTGAAGGCCATCGGTGAAAATCACGGTGCGGGCGTTACTACCATCAAGCCATGGAATCAGGCGCTGGTGATGGAAAAAATGGACATGGCCAAGAAGTGCGGCGCGTGGGCCATCGCCATGGATATTGACGGAGCTGGTCTGCCCTTTTTGAAGAATCTGACGCCGCCTGCCGGCAGCAAGACGGTGGAGGAGCTTCGTGAGATCACCGAATATGCCGGCGTACCCTTTATTCTGAAGGGCATCATGACCGTCAAAGGCGCGGAAAAGGCCGTAAAGGCCGGCGCGAAGGCCATCGTGGTGTCCAACCACGGCGGACGGGTGCTGGATCAGTGTCCCGCTACGGCGGAGGTGCTGCCGGAGATCGTGGACGCGGTCGGTAAGGACGTGATGGTTCTGGTGGACGGCGGGATCCGTACCGGCATGGATGTGTTTAAGGCGCTTGCGCTGGGCGCCAGAGGCGTGCTGATCGCCCGTCCCTTCGTCAATATGGTCTACGGCGGCGGCGAGGAAGGCCCCGCGGCGCTGGTGGCCAAGCTGAAGGCGGAGCTGGAGGACACCATGCTCATGTGCGGTGCGCACACGCTGGCGGAGATCGACCGGACGATGGTTCGGTAAACCGAATACCGAAAACGGCGGGGTATCCCCCGCCGTTTTTTGCGGATATAAGCACAGAAAAGCCGTGAGAACATAAACGGGTTCTTAACGCGCCGCTGTTAAAATCTTAACAGAACGGCAAATTGTTTCCTGCAAAGAAAGTGACGAATTTTTACAGGAAAATGCAGAAAAATTGCGTGTTATAGCAGAAAACTGCGTTGATTTGTTTTGCTTGTTCGGCGCAAATGATTTTGCGTTTCTTGTTAATAGATTGTTAAAATAGTAGATTATAATGTTAAATTTTTATAAATATTACTAATTGCGGCGGCGGGGAAAATCCTGTATACTTTTGAGTAACCTGAAAGGAACTCTGTTTTTCAGGCGGCCGTAGTCGGGAGGTATGACCCGGTGTGCGGCATACGTTTCCCAACAGGGGAGCGAATAAAAATAAGGAGAGAAAACAATGGAAGAAAGAAAAGGCTTTGGATCCAATTTTGGATTCCTGATGGCTGCTGTCGGTTCGGCGGTCGGTCTGGGCAACATCTGGGGCTTCCCCAATAAGATGGGTGCGTCCGGCGGCGCGCTGTTCCTGATCCTGTATCTGGTGCTGGCTGTGTTCTGCGGTTTTATCGTTATGGTGGGTGAGCTGGCGCTGGGCCGTAAGACCGGCCAGGGCGCTGTCGGCGCCTACAAGGTACTCAGCAAGAAGTTCAGCTGGATGGGCTGGCTGGGCATCCTGTCCGCGTTCTTCATCCTGTTCTTCTACTGCGCACTGGGCGGCTACTGCATCAAGTACACCGTTCTGAACGTGGGCGACCTGTTCGGCGCCGGCTTCGGCTCCAACGGCCTGAACGGCGGCGAGATCTTCGGCGCTTTCATGGCTAACCCCGCTGAGGCCATTATCTACGGTCTGATCTTCGTGGCCCTGACCATGATCATCGTTATGGGCGGTATCGGCGGCGGTATCGAAAAGGTCTGCTCCATCGGTATGCCCGCTCTGTTCGTGGCCCTGATCATCTGCATTATCCGCGCCTGCACCCTGCCCGGCGCTGTGGACGGCCTGAAGTACATGTTCGTCCCCGGTTGGGCAGTTACCAACGGCGTTATTGCCGAGGCTCCCAGCTTCTTCGAAGTTCTGTCCACTGCCGGTGGCCAGATGTTCTTCTCCCTGTCCCTGGGCATGGGCGCTATGATCACCTACGGTTCCTATCTGGACAAGAAGGAGAACCTGGAAAAGAACGCGATCCTGATCATCGTCATGGATACTCTGGTGGCCCTGATGGCTGGTCTGTGCGTTATCCCCGGCCGTTTCGCTCTGGATCCCGAGGGCGCTCTGGGCGGCCCGTCCCTGCTGTTCATCACCATGCAGAACGTGTTCCACAACATGGGCGCTGTGGGTCCCATCTTTGGTATCCTGTTCTATCTGCTGGTGGTCTTTGCCGCCATCTCCTCCTCCATCTCCCTGCTGGAGGTCATCGTTGCCCACTTCGTCGATAAGGCCCGTATCGAGGGCAAGGGCGACAAGCGTAAGAGCTACACCCTGATCGCGGCTGTGGCCGTTGGCGTGGGCTGCATTCTGGTGTGCGCGGACTGCCTGGGCGGCAACAACATCCACCCCGCCGCGCTGCTGGGCATTGAATCTCCGAAGACTTGGGCAGCCGACTGGCTGGACTTCTGGGATATGCTGTCCGAGGGTATCATGATGCCTCTGGGCGCACTGTTGATGTCCCTGATGATCGGCTGGGAGATCGGCCCCGAGGTGGTCAAGGAGGAGTGCGAACAGCAGGGTCAGAAGTTCGGTGCTTACGGCTTCTTCAAGGTCTGCGTGAAGATCGTCACCCCCCTGTGCATGCTGCTGATCCTGTACGGCCAGGTCATGTCCTTCTTCGGCTAAGACCCGGCGCATACAATATTACAATGGAAAAGCAAGACCGGAGCCGCCGCTCCGGTCTTGCTTTTTGAAAAACAGAAAAAATGCATATGACGGTGGATCACTGCATCAATTCGATGGCATCATGCAGGTTCTGGATCTCCACCTTGGGCTGGCTGGCGGCGTATTCGCCGTCCAGCGACCACGGGATAATATCATCTGTGGTCAGCGTCACGCGGGACACATGGCGGAAAATGACGCCGGGTGCGTTGTATTCCATACGGGTCAGCGAGCCGATCAGGCCGCTGAGCTCCACTGCGTTTTTGGGCATCCGCAGCAGCAGCAGCTCAAACCGTCCGTCGTCCATCTTTACATGATTGGGATCCAGCTTCATCAGGCCGCCCAAAGAAGTGGAGTTGCATACGGCGCCGAAAATGTACTCGTCCTCGAAAACCTCTTCATCGGTTTCGATGCGGCAGCAGTAGGGGCGCAGGGAATCCAGATCGCCCATGCCCTCGAAAATATAGGCCAGATGCCCCAGCGCATTTTTGGCTGCCTGTGTGGCGGAGTAGGAGGCGCGGGTAAAGGCGCCGAAGGAGGCCACATAGGCAAAATACCGCCCATTATGCCGCCCCAGATCCAGCGTTCGGGGCTGCCGGCAGGAGGCGATGGCATTGGCTGCCGCCATGGGCTGAGAGGGAATGTGCAGACTGGCGGCGAAATCGTTAGTGCTGCCGTGGGGGATGTAGCCCACAGGGGGGCGGTGTTCCAGCGTCATCAGGCCGCAGATGGTCTCGTTCAGTGTGCCGTCCCCGCCGGCGCAGACCACCAGATCGAAGTCGCCTCCCAACTCTGCCGCGGCACGCTTGGCATCGCCGGGGCCTTCTGTGGTGAACAGCTTGATGAGGTAGCCCGCCTGAGAGAATCGCGCCACCACCTCAAACATGGGCGCCATGGAGCGGGTGCGTCCGGCGCGGGGGTTGACGATAAACAGCAGCTTCTTCATGAGAAAGACCTCCTGATTGGGGTTATCTCTGCCATTATGCCACACCCGGCGGAAAAATGCAATTCCCTCCGGCCAAAGCCCTTGCAAAACGGCGAAAAAGCGGGTATGATAGAAAAAACTGTGCAAAGGGGGTCGGCAGCGTGAAGGGTAAGGTCTATTGGCGATGGGGCTTGACCGCGTTTTTGACCGTCTGCGCTATTCTGGTTTTCTATGATGCTTTTTACCAGGGCGGAACGCTGCAGCATATTCTGAGCAAGCTGGCCGATGTGCTGGCACCGGTGTTCTACGGTATTGCCATGGCCTATCTGCTGACGCCGCTGGTGCGGTGGTTCGAGCGGGGGATCCTCTGGTGTAAGAGCAGGTGCAGGCCGTGGAAGGACAAATGCTTCAAGCACGGCAAGGCATGGCTTCGCGGCACCGCCATTCTGTTGACATGGGCGGTGGTGCTGGCGCTGCTGTACTGGCTGATGAGCGTGCTGATCCCCCAGCTGATCGACAGCGTGACCATGCTGATCAAGAATGCCCGCTACTACTATTACAAGGTATACCGCTGGGCGGATACCTGGCTGAAGGACAATCCCGAGATCGGAAGCTGGGCCAACGACGTGCTGAGCGAGTATTACAACAATGCCCTGAAGACCCTGACCGACACGGTGCTGCCCAAGGCGCAGGAGCTGGCTACGGCGCTGACCGGCGGTATCTGGACGGGGATCCGCAGCGTTGTGACCTTTGCCATGAACTTCATCGTGGGCATTATCATCTCCGTGTATCTGCTGGCGATGAAGGAGAAGAGTCTGGCGCGCTGCTGCAAGATGATCTACGCTGCCTTCCGCCGGGAAACGGCGGATCTCATCCTCAGCGGACTGCACCAGACGAACGGCGTGTTCTCGGGTTTTGTGCGGGGAAAGCTGCTGGATTCCCTGATCATCGGTATTCTGTGCTTTATTGGCTGTTCCGTTCTGAAAATGCCGTATACCCCGCTGGTCAGCGTGGTGGTGGGCGTTACCAATGTGATCCCGTTCTTTGGGCCATTTTTGGGCGCGATCCCCAGCGCGTTCCTGATCCTGCTGGTGGATCCGCTGAAATGCTTGTATTTTATTATCTTCATCATCCTGCTGCAGCAGCTGGACGGCAATGTCATCGGCCCGAAAATTCTGGGCGACAGCACCGGCATCTCAAGCTTCTGGGTCATCGTGGCCATTCTGGTGGGCGGCGGATTCTTCGATGTACCGGGGATGTTCTTCGGTGTGCCGGTGTTTGCCTGCCTGCGGCTGCTGGTCAAGTGGCTGATGGATCGCCGTCTTGCCCGGCGCGGTATGCCCACCGAGGCAGCTGCCTATGTGGAGCGGAAGGAAGCGCTCCAACGGGAAAAGGAAGCGGAGACAAAATAGAAAACAGGTGGGGAAACCCACCTGTTTTTTATGACCGCACCGGTATTCGCAAATTCAGACTTGCCACAGGGGGAAAAGTGTGATACACTGCCCCTTGAGCGACTGCCTTTTGGCAGCGCGCAGCCTTACAATCGAATAAAGAACCATTATTTCTGTCCCCGTGGAAGGAAACGGGGAGAAAAGGAGAAGAACATGAAAAAACTGGTATCTCTTTTCCTGTCGCTGATAATGGTCAGCGCTGTACTCTGCGGATGCGGAGGCGGCAGCGGATCGGGCGACGAAGGAAGTAACGGCTTACAAAACGAGCGGAAAGCCAACAACGAGATCGTTGTGGCCATCGCTCAGGACCTGGAAGACAGTCTTGACCCCCACGCGGCAGCGGCGGCAGGAACCAGAGAGGTCTTATTCAACGTTTACGAGGGCCTGGTAAAACCCGGCCCCAATGGTGAATTGATCCCCGCGGTGGCCGAGCGCTACGATATTTCGGAGGACGGACTTGTCTACACCTTCACCCTGCGTGAGGGCGTGAAGTTCCACAACGGCGAGTCGGTGACGGCGGAGGATGTAGTCTATTCCATGAACCGCTGCGCCGACAACTCGGGGGACTCTGCCCTGGTGTCGGCGTTTTCTGCTATCCAGGATCTGAAAGCCGTGGACGAGCGGACGGTGACCTTCCGGCTGGAGCAGCCCGATCTGGAGCTGATCAACTTCCTGTCGGCGGCCATCATTCCCCAGAACAGCGAGGGTCAGACCGGCTTTATCCCCGGCACCGGCCCCTTCAAGCTGGTGTCCCGTTCTCCCCAGGAGAACATCGTCATGGAGCGCTTTGACGAGTATTGGGGCACCCCCGCCAAGGTCAGCAAGGTGACCTATCAGATCTATGAGGACCCCACCGCGCTGATGATGGCCCTGAAGGGCGGCAGCGTGGATCTGTGCGCCCATCTGACCAGCGCCCAGACCGCCCAGCTGGATGACAGCTTCACGGTGGCCGAGGGTACCATGAATCTGGTGCAGGCCGTATATCTCAACAACGCCCAGAAGCCCTTTGATGATCAGAAGGTACGGCAGGCCATGAGCTATGCCATCAACCGGCAGGAGATCATGGACATCGTGGCGGACGGTCACGGCGCAGCCGTTGGCAGCAGCATTTATCCCAAGCTGACGAAGTACTTCCTGCCTGAGCTGGTGGATTACTACGCCTATGACCCCGCCAAGGGCAAGGCGCTGCTGGCGGAGGCGGGGTATCCCGATGGCTTTGACATGGTCATCACCGTGTCCTCCAACTATCAGCCCCATATGGACACCGCTGAAGTGGTGGTGCAGCAGCTGGCCGCTATCGGGATCCGCGCCACGGTGCAGCCGGTGGACGCCGCCACATGGTACAATGACGTATATGTAGGCCGCCAGTTCCAAGCCACCATTACCGGTCTTGACGCCAAGAATATCACCGCCCGCGCCATGCTGGAGCGCTTTGTCTCTGATAACGGAAAGAATTTTATCAACTACAGCAATCCTGCCTATGACGAACTTTACGCCAAGGCGCGGGCCAGCGCGGAGGATGCTCAGCAGACCGCTTTCTATCAGCAGATGGAGAGAATGCTGACCGAGACCGCCGCCAACCTCTATCTGCAGGATATGGCTGATCTGGTGGCCATCCGCACGGGTCTGACGGGATATACGTTCTATCCCATCTATGCGCAGGATCTGAGTACCGTGGGGTACAGCGAATAAAGAAAACCGGCTGGGAAATCCTTGATTTCCCAGCCAGACAGAAAGAGATGACGACCATGCGCAACATCATAAAGAAGATCGGAATGATGCTCCTGACCATGGTCATCGTCTCTTTCTTCGCATTTCTGGCATTCCAGATCATTCCCGGCGACCCCACCATCAAGCTGCTGGGCAGCGATGCCACTGCCGAAGCGGTGGCGGCGCTGCGGACGGAGCTGGGATTGGACCGCCCGTTCTTTACCCGTTACTTTGAGTGGGTGCTCCACGCCCTGCGGGGCGATTTCGGCACATCCTATGTATACGCTATGCCGGTGGCGCAGCTGCTGCACGGCAAGCTGGGTGTTACAGCGCTGCTGACGGCGGTGGCCTTTGTACTGATCGTGGCGGTCTCGCTTCCGGTGGGACTGTTTGCGGCCTCCCGCCGGGGCGGCTGGCTGGATCGGGCGCTGACGGTGCTGGGGCAGGTGGTCATGGCGGTGCCGCCCTTTGTGGTGGGCATTCTGCTGACGCTGCTGTGCGGCCTGGTGCTGCACTGGTTTGATCCCGGCGCGTTTATCGCGCCGACCCAAAGCTTCTGGCGCAGCGTGGGTTATCTGGTGTATCCCGCTGTTGCCATTGCCCTGCCCCGCATCGCCATGACGGTGAAGATGCTGAAGGGCTCTATCACCGGCGAACTGGAAAAGGACTATGTCCGCACGGCCTACAGCCGGGGCAACGCGCCCCGGGCGGTGCTGTACCGCCATGTGCTGCGCAATGCCGTGGTACCGACCGTGGCTTTTCTTGCCATGACGGTGGCCGATATAGTGGCCGGCAGCGTCATTATCGAGCAGGTCTTTGCCATCCCCGGTATCGGCCGGATGCTGTTGACCTCCATTGCCAACCGCGACTTTCCTGTGGTGCAGGCCATCGTGGTGATCCTGGCGCTGTGGGTGGTGCTGGTGAACTGTCTGGCGGACATTTTGAATCAGCGGCTGGATCCCCGGCTGCGGCTGCAATAAGGAGGCTGGCGATGCTTTTGCAAAAGAAAAATACCTCCTTCCGCGTGGGGGTGACCATTGCCGCGGTCATGGCAGCCTTGGCGCTGATCGGCTACGTCTGGACGCCCTATGACCCCACGGCCATTGTAGGCAGCGAGAAGTTCCTTGCGCCCTCTCTGCGGCATCTGTTTGGCACGGATAATTTCGGACGGGACATCTTCAGCCGCGTTATGGCGGGGATGGGAACCACCTTTTTCATTTCCCTGTGTACGGTGCTGATCGGCGGCACGGTGGGTACCGTGGTGGGCGCTTTCACCGGCTATTTCGGCGGTGTGGCGGATGAGGTGCTGATGTGGGTCAACGACGCGCTGACAGCTTTTCCCAATATCCTGCTGGCGCTGGTGTTCATCGCCATGCTGGGGTTCGGCAAGTATAATGTGATCCTGGCGCTGGGCGTGGCGTTCATTCCCAGTTTTGCCCGGGTGGTGCGGGCGGAATTTGCCCGTCACCGGGCGATGAGCTATGTAAAGTCTGCCCGATTGATGGGCGCGTCTCATTTACGGATCATCTTCCGGCACATTCTGCCGAATACATGGGGCGTGCTGCTGCCGGCGCTGATCATCGGGTTCAACAACGCCGTGTTGGCGGAGGCCAGCATGAGCTATCTGGGGATCGGTGTGTCCGCACCCGATGTGTCGCTGGGCTACATGCTGTCGGAATCCCAGAGCTATATGATGAAAGCGCCGTGGTATGTGCTGTGTACCGGCGCGGTGATCGTGCTGCTGATCCTGGGCGTCAGCATGACGGGAGAAGGCCTGCGGAAGGAGGGCGTGTGACCATGTTGGAGATCCGGGATCTTCGTGTGCGCTTCCATGACGCGGGACACAACGCGGTGGACGGGATCAGCCTGACGGTGGCCGACGGACAGATCATGGGTCTGGTAGGCGAGAGCGGCAGCGGCAAGACCGTCACCGCAATGGTGGTGTCCGGATTGATGCCCCGGCGGAAGGCGGATGTGACCGGGCAAGTGCTGCTGGACGGCGTTGATCTGCTGCGTCTGTCGGCGGCGGATATGCGCCGGCGGCAGGGCTGTGCCATTTCGGTGGTATTTCAGGAGCCCATGAGCGCCATGAACCCCGTCATGCGGATCGGCCCGCAGGTGGAGGAGGCGCTGCGGGTGCATACGAAGCTTACGGTGCAGGAGCGGCGGGAGCGGGCGCTGCAGGCGCTGCGTGACGTTGATCTGCCGGATGCGGAGGCGGTGTATGACAAATACCCCCACCAGATGTCCGGCGGCATGCTGCAGCGCGCCATGATCGCCGCGGCGGTCATCTCCCGCCCCAAGCTGCTGCTGGCGGACGAGCCTACCACGGCGCTGGACGTGACCATTCAGGCGCAGATACTGGAGCTGCTGCGGCGGCTGAACCGGGAAATGGGGATGTCCATCCTGTTTATCTCCCATAATCTGAACGTGGTGCGCAAGCTGTGCAGCCATGTTGCGGTGATGGAGAAGGGGCGCGTTGTGGAGACCGGGGAGACGCAGCGGGTGTTTTACGATCCGCAGGCCGATTATACCAAACGGCTGATCGCCGCCATTCCCACGAGGAAGAAGCTATGAGAGAAACGGTTTTAGAGGTCACGGGACTGAACGTGTGGTATCGCGGCGGCACCGCCCTGCGCAAGCAGCGGCATCAGGTGCTGCACGATGTGAGCTTTTCCCTGTACCGCGGCGAGATCCTCGGTCTGGTGGGAGAGAGCGGCAGCGGGAAATCCACGCTGGCGCGGGCGGTAGTGGGTATGGAAAAGGACGTGTCCGGTACGGTCATTCACCATACCAAGCGTCCCCAGATGGTCTTTCAGGATCCGGCGGGGAGCCTGAATCCCGCCTTCACCGTGGGGCGGGCGCTGGCGGAGCCGCTGCTGATCTACGGCAAGTATGACAAGGACGGCGTTGAGAGCCGGGTGCGGGATACCATGTCACTGGTGGGGCTGGACGAGAGCTACTATGACCGCTATCCCCACCAGCTTTCCGGCGGACAGAAACAGCGTGTCTGTATCGGCATGGCGCTGATCCAGAAGCCGGGGCTTATTATCGCCGATGAAGCGGTGTCGGCGCTGGATGTGACCATTCAGGCGCAGATCCTGCAATTGATCGCCCGCCTGCGGCGGGAATTCGGCATTTCGTACCTGTTCATTTCCCATGATCTGAATGTGGTGTATGAGATCTGCGACCGCGTACTGGTGCTGAAGGATGGACGCGTGGTGGAGCAGGGGCCTGTGGACGAGGTTTATGACCACCCGCAGGCGGCCTATACAAAACAATTATTACAAGCAGCGGAGTGAAGAAGATATGACAGACGAAGGAAAACAGCAATTGCTGCAGTTGGCACTGGACAGCGAGCCCTTTGACCGCCACAACCATGTGAAGATCGTGGACGTGGATGACGGCTGGGCGCAGGTGGAGGTGGAGATCCACCCCGAAACGCTGAACCGCTGGGGAATCCCTCACGGCGGGATTTTGTTCACCCTGTCGGACGTGGCCTGCGGTATGGCTATCCTGACGGTGCGGACGGAGGCCTGCGTGACTGTGAACGGCACCATCGATTGTATCAGCGCCGGTCCCACCTCCGGCAGGCTTATTGCCACCGGACGGGTTCGCAAAGTGGGCGGGAAGATGGCCTTCTGCGATTCGGAGATCCATGATGACGCCGGGAGACTGATCACCACCGGACACACGGTAATGTACTTTACCGGCAGACAGCTTCTGTGAGAGCGCTTGTGCGGCATTGCCGCGGTGGCCTTTGGTGGTTGGCGGGGCTGGCAGCCTTTTTTGCTGTCTACTTTCCGCTGCGGAGCAGCCGCGGCGCGATGAACTGGTTCTGTAGCCGTGTGATCCTGCCCTTGGAGCAGGCGATAGGCCGCCTGTGCGGCTTGACCTCGGTTTCCGTGGCGGAGGTGCTGATCCTGTCGGGGGTCTACGCCGCGATTTTCTATCTGGCGTGGCAGCTGCGGTGCCTGATCCTCTGCCCGGTGCGCGGTGCGCGGCTTTGCCGCGCGGCGTTGACGGTGCTGTGCGTGATCCTGAGCATCTACGCTGCCTTTTGCCTGTTCTGGGGTGTTTTTTATGGCGCTGACAGCTTTCAGGAGAAGTCCGGCCTGCAGGCGAGGGGCGGAACGACAGCGGAACTGACGGCGCTGACACAGCGCTTTGCCGAGGAATTGTCCGCCGCAGAGGGACAGGTGCGGCGGGATGCCGACGGGTGCTTTGCCGTACCCAGACAGGAGATCTTTGCCGACGCCATGGCGTCCTACGATGGTGTGGTGGGCGAATTTGCCTGCCTCAGCCGTCCCCACACCGCGCCCAAGGCCTTTGTGTCCTCCCGCGCCATGAGCACACTGGACTTCACCGGCTTTTATTTTCCCTTTACCGGCGAGGCCAATTTGAACGATGAAAGCCCTGCCGCCTATCTTCCAGTGACGATCTGCCACGAGCTTGCCCATCAGCAGGGGATCGCCGCGGAGCAGGAGTGCAATTTTGTGGGCATCCTGGCGGCCACCTCGGCGGAGAGCGCGGCCTACCGCTACTCCGGCTGGCTGCTGGGCTATGTGCATCTGGCCAACGCCCTGTACCGCGCCGATCACGATGCGTGGCAGGCGATCCGCGACAGCCTGCCGGAAACCGTCCGCGCCGATCTGCGGCAGAACAGCGCCTATTGGGCGCGATTTGACGGCATTGTAAACACTGTGGCCAGCAAGACTTACGATGGTTTCCTGAAGTCCAACGGCCTTTCCGAGGGTGTGCAGAGCTACGGTGCGGTGGTGGATCTGCTGCTGGCGTACTATGGATAGCAGGAAAACCGCCCTCCCGGTGGGAAAGGAGCGATCTATGGAGAATCCGCAATATGAAAGCATGCTTTTCGTGGCGCGGCAGCGCATAGCCTGCCACACACCGGAGGAGATCGCCCGTCATGCCGCCGTGAGCTGGCGCGATGACTGCTTCCTTGTCCCCTCGTTGGGGCAGACGGTTGCCGTGGCGCTGCCGTCGCTGGAGATGACGCCCCGGCGGGACATGTGGCATGCGCTGACGCTGCTGCACTATCTGGATCTGGCGGACGGCACGGCGCTGACAGGCCGGATGATGGCCTTCGGCCAGTATCCGGACGGTATGGTGCGGGGCGGCGAGTTTGACCGGCGGGTGGAGTGGGTCATCCGGCAGCAGCTGGGTCCGCTGGGCGCGGAAGAGCTGCGCCGCCGCCTGCTGGGTATAGGGGCGGCGCTGGAGCCGTCCAACGCAGACATCTGCGCCCGCATCCCCTTTGCGCCCCGCTATCCGCTGTGGCTGCGGCTGTGGCTGGCGGACGAGGAGTTTCCCGCATCGGGACGGTTGTTTGTGGATGAGGCCGCGCCCCATTACCTGACAGTGGAGGACGCCGTCACAGTAGGAGATCTGGTGCTGGAGCTGCTGACCGGCGGGCCGACACCCCGCGGAACGGGAGGATGCGATGCGAAACTATGTGATCGTTTCCGATTCCTTTAAGGGGTCGTTGTCCTCGGTGGAGGTGTGCCGGATCGTGGAGGAGGCCATCCGCGCCGTTGACCCTGTTGCCGTTGTGCGAGCTATTCCGGTTGCGGACGGCGGCGAGGGTACGGTAGACGCTTTTCTCGCCGCCGTGGGGGGACAGCGGGTGCCGGTGGCCTGTATGGGGCCTTACGGCGAACCGCTGACGGCCTGTTACGGCCGTTTGCCGGACGGCACCGCTGTGGTGGAGATGGCCGCGGCGGCAGGCCTTCCGTTGGTGGGTCAGCGTCGAAACGCGGAATTGACCACCACCTACGGCGTGGGGCAGCTGATGCTGCACGCCGCCCGCAGCGGCGCGAAGCGGCTTGTGCTGGCGCTGGGAGGCAGCGCTACCAACGATGGCGGCTGCGGTGCGGCTGCCGCTGTGGGCGTGAGATTCCTCAACCGGGAGGGCAGCACCTTTGTCCCCGTAGGCGCCACGCTGAAGGATATTGCCCGCATTGACGTCTCCGCCATGGATGCCGCGCTGAGAGGACTTCCGGTGGAGACCATGTGTGACATCGACAATCCCCTCTGCGGCGCCGCGGGCGCTGCCGCGGTTTTCGGCCCGCAGAAAGGGGCGGACGCGGAGATGATCCGCCGTCTGGATGATGGGCTTGCCCATCTTGCGGCGGTGATCCGCCGTGAACTGGGGCGGGAGGTACTGACGCTGCCCGGCGGCGGTGCCGCCGGTGGGTTCGGCGCGGGTGCCGCCGCCTTTTTCCAAAGTCCGCTCCGCGCAGGCATAGACGTGGTGCTGGATCTGACGGATTTTGACCGGCAGGCGGCACAGGCGGAGCTGATCATTACCGGCGAGGGGCATCTGGACAGCCAGAGCCTGCGGGGTAAGGTGGTGGTAGGCGTTGCGCGGCGGGCGAAAAAGCTGGGCGTTCCCGTGGCGGCGCTGGTAGGCGGCAGCGAAACGGACATTGCCGCCGTGTACGGCGAGGGCGTCAGCGGCGTGTTTCCCATCAATCCAGCGCCGATGTCCCTGCCGGAGGCGCTGGAGCGCTGCCGTGAGAATCTGCGCTTCACTGCCGCCAATCTGGTACGGTTTTGTCATGCCATTGAAGAAGGAAAAGGCACGGCCTGAGCCGTGCCTTTTTGCGTTTTTATGCCCCTGTCGGTGGCGGGATCGCGCGGCGGTGTATCGGGCAGTATACCGAGGCGTAGAACATGCCGTCCTTCGCTTCAAACCGGCATACGCCGTGATACTGGGCGGCAATACTTTTGACAGACCGGATACCGAGCCCCTCGCCTGCGTGCTTGGTGGAGATAAACTGGCCATCGCCGGTACGATTCAGTGCGCCGGTATAGGTGTTGTCCACGGTGATACACAGGGCGCTGCCGTCATAGCTGGCATGGACGATGATCCGCCGGTTTGCGGCGGTGTCCTTTTTGCAGGCGTCCAGAGCATTTTCCAGCAGATTGCCCAGTAGAACGGAGATGTCCGTATCCGGTACGCTGATCTCGCGGGGGATGTGAGCCTCCACCGTATAACCGATGCCGCTGTATTTGACCTGCTGGGCAAAAAACAGCAGCACGGCGTTAGCGGCGGCATTTTCACAAAAGCAGCTCAATGCGTCATCCGGCAGGCTCCTTCCATATTGACGCAGGTATTCCTTCAGCGCGGCGTAGTCCTCCGCGTTGACATATTGCTGCATCAGCGCGATGTGATGGCGCACGTCGTGCTTGGCGCGGCGAGCCTCGGTGATCCTCTCCTGCAGGTTTTCGTATTGCATGGCCTGCATGGCCAGCAGGTGATTTTGCTCCCGCAGGGCAAGGAGCTTGTCCTGATCCAGGATCAGCTGTGTCACCACATAGTAGATCAGGATCTCGCCTACATTGATGAAAAAAAGAAACAGGGTGTTTTTCGGCCGCAGGGCGATCTCAAGGCTGGAGTAGGAGCTGTTGCCGTAAAAGGCGAAGTACCACATGACATAAAAGGTGGCGGGGATCAGCCAGAGATACCGCCATTCAAGGCCAGAGGGCTCCTTTTCCACCGCCGGGGTATAGAAGCGCTTCAGATACAGAACCTGCGGAACGGAAAGAAGCCCCTCCATCAGCAGCAGCATCAGGGAAAAGGACCATCGATAGCTCTGCAGCGCCAGCTGAGGGAACAGCAGCCCTTCGAGGCATTTGGCGGAGATCACGGCAAAGTTGGCGATGTTGGAGATCATCAGCAGCGTGAAAAGCGTCTTGCCGAAATGCTTTTTGACAGCCAGAAAATAGAAAAGCGCGTACAGCAGCGTGCTGACGGCGCTGACGGTCCCGGCATTGTCGCCGGGGCGAAAGGCCGCCCATGCGCCCAGCAGCAGCTGTCCCGCCGAAACACAGGCGATCAGCGCGCCCGTGACCCCTCTGGAAAACCGCAGGCTGTGGCGGAAGGGATACAGCGCCAGCGCCAGAAACGGCAAAAAATTCAGCAGCGAGTAAACCGCGACCTCAATGAGCCGGTAAAGCGGCGGCATTATGCGTTCTCTCCTTTCCTGAGCTGCCGGAATAAAAAGGAGGAATATGCGTCAAGTGCCTCCTTGGCCTTGCGGCGGCTGATGGGTACGATGGTCCCGTCCCGCAGGGTAAAGGTGTTCTCCTGCTGGGAGACGACCTCATGAAAATTGACGATCATTCCCTTTGTGGGGCAGAAAAAATCAGGATATGCGCACAGCAGAGACTCGATCTGGGAAAAGGAGGCCCGCACCACCGTCGTTCCGCCCTGCCTGCTGTGCAGTACCACCCGGTGAGCGAAAAAGTCCACATAGGAAATGTCCCGTAGGATGACGCTGGTATCGTCCGGCAGCGTTAGGGAACGGGATCGTTCGATCTCTGCCAGATCCAGCCGATCCAGCATGGCCGCCACCCGGTCGCGGCTGAAGGGCTTGCGCAGATAATCGCAGGCATTGACCTCGTAGCTCTCGCTGGCAAACTCGTTGCTGGAGGAGCTGAAGACCAGCTTTACGGTCTTGTCCGCCGCCCGCACGGTGCGGGCCACATCCACGCCGGAGATGCCCGCCATGAATATATCCAGTACGACAAGGTCAAACAGGCCGGGTCGCCAAGCGTCCAGAAACGCCTCGCCGCTTGGAAAGAAGGCAAGGGAATAGGACGACCCCAGCAGCTCATTCAGACAGGCACGCAAATGGCCGCAGGCCTGTATATCATCATCAACGAGCGCGATCTTCAAAGCAAACCTCCTGATTGGTCACACGATAGCATAGCATGGGATATTTTCCCTAATTATACCATATTTTTACAAAAAAGCAAAGGAGAACACCGGACGCGGAAGACCGTTTGTGCCAGATTTTGACCGTTTGTGCAAAATGGGTTGCGTATCCCGGGGCGGGTATGCTATCATTTCGCTACCTGCAATGGGAAATAATGGAAGGCGGTATGCCGTGCGTGCCGCCCGCAAAAAACAGCAAAACTCGCGCAAAAGGAAGATTGACAAATATGAACGGGAGGAACATAATTCAGCAAGCAAGCATAATTGCACCCTGTTTTCCCTCCGGAAATTTGATGATCAGAATAGAGCAGGCATCACTCTGTCCGCATATATGCGGACGGAGTGGTGTCTGTTACGCTTTTTTCACGCAAATACGGTTTTGAAAGGAGAACGCATATGAAGCGGAATACAGTGATCGCCCTGCTGCTGACCTTTGCGCTGCTGGTTTCGGCGGTGCCGAATACGGCGGCCTACGGGCTGGCCGCGCCGGTCACGGGCGATATGGAAGTTGACCGGCAGGCGGAGCCGGATGTGACGGATCCTACGGCTGATCCGGACAGTGCTGATCCTGCGGATGATTCAAATGCGGAAGCCCCTGCGGAGGATGATTCCGATGCAGAAGCGCCCGTGGATGAGGAGCCCGATGCGGCGGATCCTTCCTATGACGATTGGGAGGAAGAGGACTTTTCCTATGACGGTTCGCAGATCACGGAGATCCCGGATATACCGTATGACGTGCCGCAGGAGGATGTGGCGGAGGTCGCGGTATACAACGAGCCGGAGGCCATCGAGGTTTTTGCCGCCAGCGGCAGCTGGCAGCCCAAGCCCAATCGGACGGTGTCCTCTGCCAACGTTTTTCCGCTGAAGCTGAGCAATGGCGATGTGCTGCAGATCAACGGCCCCCTTACATACTCCGCGAAGACGGGGGAGAGCGCGATCCAACTGAAAAGCGGCGCTAAGGCGTCCATCATCATTAACGGCAGCGTGACCCTGCATGGCGCGAATGCCTCGGGAACCATCGGTGCCACCGCGGCCATCAACGTACCGGAGGGTGCGCAGCTGACCATTTACAGCGCCCACGATGAAGAACTTTCCACCTCGACGGCGCAGCCGAAGGACACCCTGACCGTTACCGGCGGCAACGCGGCGCGAGGTGCCGATGGTACCATAGGCGAAAAGAAGGAAATCAAAAAAGAGGAAATTCAGCAGGTAACGATCGCGTGGATGGCCGGAAACGGTGGAAACGGCGGCGGCGGCGCTGCGGCGGCCATCGGCGGAAACGGCGGCTCCGGCGGCGTAGGCGGCGCCGGAGGAATAGACTATCAACACGATCAATACATAGTCGAAGGAACGTGGAGTGGAAGAAGCTACTACAATGTGGATGACCACAGGGGTACGTCTGGCAATGACGGAAAGCCCGGCGGCGTAGGCGGCGGCGCAGGTACCATCTATATTTCCGGACGGCTGACGCTGAACGCATCCGGCGGCAGCGCCGCGGCGGGCGGCAGCGGCAAGGACGGCGACGGCGGCTATGCCAAGACGAAGGATAAGGATCACATGATCGGTGGCTGCGGCGGCGGAGGCGGCGGAGGCGGCGGCTGTGCTGCCCCGGCCATTGGCGCAGGCGGCGCGGGCGGCAGTGGCGGCGGCTCCGGCGGGCATCCCGGCTCTGATGTAAAGGGCAATGTGCAGGGTCCCGGCGGCGGCGGCGGAGGAGGAGGCTGGCCCAACGGAGGCGGCGGAGGCGGCGGAGGTGCCGAGTGTTCCGATGCGGAAAATGGAAGAGACAACTCTTCCAAAGGCGGCAACGGCGGCAACGGCGGCTCTGCCGGCAGCAGCGGCATCTCCGGTTCTTCCGGCACCACCACTGGTACAGCTGGCCACGGCTACGATACGAAAAAGAAACGCTATGATGCCGAACCCGGCTCCGGCGGCGCTGGCGGCAGCGGCCTGCAGGGCAATGGCGGCGCTGGCGGCTCCGGTGGTAGGGAAAAGGATGACAAGAATTACAACGGCGGCAAGGGCGGCAACGGCGGCAAGGCTGCGGATCTGAAGGCGTGGCACAATGCCGGAAGCCTGATCCTGTCCACCGCGGCCAACCTCAAGACCTACTCTTGGGGCGATGGCGGCGGCAAGGGAACGACAACGGCGTTGACCCCGTATGTGATCTACGACCTGATGGACTGCCAGATCACCCTGAATCCCGATCCGGTCATCTATAACGGCAAGCAGCAAAAGCCTGCGGTGACGTCTATCACCTATAGTAAAAGCACCGACCGGGATAAGAAGAGCATCACTGGCAGCAGCGCTACCCTCAATAATAAGAATTACACCATCTCCGGCTATGGGGAAAATATCCACTGTCCCAGCGGCACCGTGACGGTGCGCGGCAATCAGAGCAGCAGCCGCACCACCACACAGACGAACGGGGCGGTGATCGGCTCGGTGGAGAAGACGTTCACCATCAAGAAAGCGACGCTGACGGCGCCCCTCTCTCTGAGCACGACAAATCCCTATGTGAACCAGAGCGTGACGGCGACGTTGAGCACCTACAGCTCCCCGACAGCGGGCAGCGGAAAGCTTTCGCAGCTCTGGCGGGAGACAACAAAAAAGGCGGAGGGGCCGGAGGTCACGTGGTCGCTGCAAAATAGCAGCGTTGGAAAATTTACGGAAACAAACGGCCTGCAGGCAAAATTTGCCCTGACAGACAGTACGGCAACATCCGTGACGGTGGTGGCGGTTCTGCGGAACATGAACGATTTCGAGGACTGCACGGTTCACGGTACCATCGCGCCGAAAGCGCTGAAGACATGGTCGACGACCCTTTCCAAGGATCCGCCCCATCCCCGCGTCCCGCTCTCGGTGAATCTGCCGGCAGCAATCACCGCTGCCACCTATCAATGGTCTGCGGACGGCACAAAGATCACCGGCGCCACGGCGCAGAGCTATACCCCCACGGCGGCGGACATTGGAAAGAAGCTGTCTGTGCTGGTCACGCCTGACGCGGCCACCGGCTATGGCACCCTTACGGTCACGGCAAAAAATGCGGTGGAAGAGCACAAGTACAATACCAACGGCTTCTGCACCGTGTGCGGGGAGTATCAGCCGGCCACGTTGTCCGGCAGCGTTTACCAGATTTCCAACGGCGGCCAGATGTTCTGGTTTGCCGCCCTTGTGAACGGCGACGGCACCCATGCGGTGTTTGCCAAGAAGGATCCGGCGGCTTCCGCTGTGCTGACGAAGGATGTCGCGCTTGAGAGCAGGGAATGGACGCCCATCGGCAGCCTCAGCAACATATACACCGGAACCTTTGACGGGCAGGGAAAGACCGTTTCCGGTATGTTCATCACAAAAACCAACTCCTATGTCGGCCTGTTTGGCCGCACGTCCGGAACCATCTGCAATTTCACGGTGGTGGGCAGCATTACCACCTTTACCGCCGGAGGAAGCCGCATTGGCGGCGCGGTAGGCTCCGCTTACGGCGGCAAGGTATCCGGTATCTGCTCAAAGGTCAGCATCAGCGACGGCGGCTGTCTCGGCCACCATTTCGGCGGCGTGGTAGGCGGCCTGGACAATCCGGAAACAGCGATTGAGCGGTGCGTGTTTGAAGGATCGCTCTATGCAGCTGTCTCCACGGACTGTATCGGCGGCATCGTGGGCTATACCAACGGCGGCGCCCGCATCCGTTACTGCGCCAACCGCGGCACTGTAACGACCCAAAAAGAGGATGCCTATACCGGCGGCATACTGGGCTATGTGAACAATTCCTATCCCAGCATCCAGAATTGCTACAACTACGGCAAGGTACAGAATGGCGGCGGCAGCCATTGCGGTGCCATCGTCGGATGGATGCGCACCCACAACGCGGCAAGATACACCGACAACTACTATCTGGACGGTTCGGCTCCGGCGGGATTTGGTGCGGGCAGCAGCACAACGGCAAAGGCCTATGCCAAAGATCAGGAAGCATTTGCCAGCGGCGAGGTCTGCTATCTGGTCAACGGCGGCTCCAGTGAGGAGAACGTGATCTGGCGGCAGAACGTCGACAACGATGTGACCCCCTATGACAAATATCCCGTGTTTGACGCCGCCATTGTTGTGCGCAACGGCAGCCATCATGACTGTACGTTGAACGAGACGCGCTATACCTACTCCAACACCGTCATAACGGAGGTGCTGCACGACGACCACGACTATGTCAACGGTTTCTGCGCCTGCTGCGACGCGCTTCAGTCTGCCGGGCAGGAGAACGGCGTCTATCAGATCACCAACGGCGGCCAGTTCTTCTGGTTTGCCCAGCAGGTCAACGCGAAAGCTGTTGCGCAGAACAGCGATGCCGCGCTGAGCGCGGACATTGATCTGGAGGGCGGCAAGGACGGACAGGCTGCCGGATACGAGGGCATCACCAAAAACCGCAACTTCCCCGGCGTCGGCACAAGCGCTTGCCCCTATCAGGGAACCTTTACCGGCAACGGCCATACCGTGTCCGACCTGTATATCAGCCGGACAAATACGACAACGGCGAAGCTGTCGGGCGTCGGTTTGTTTGGCTGTACCAGCGGCGCCACGATCTCCGGCCTGACCGTCCGGGGAAGCATTCAGGTGCGGACGGAAACGCAGGGGATCGAACGCATCGGCGGTGTGGTCGGCTCCGCTGATAGCGGAACCAGCCTGTCACGGTTGTTCTCCTACGTCAATATCACTGGCGGCGGCACGGAAGAATTACACCATGTGGGCGGCGTGGCAGGCGATGTCCTTGGTGTGGATAATGATAAAACAGGGATGTTATCCAAAATTTTCCAATGTATGTACTTTGGCGCTATGGATCTGAAAAAAACGCAGGACTGTGCCGGCGGCGTGGTGGGTTACATCAACAATGTTTTGGTGCAGCATTGCGCGAATTTCGGCACCGTGAAGACCGATGGCTCCGACGACTATACCGGCGGCGTGGTGGGCTATCTCAACAACTCCGACGGCAACATTCGCAATTGTTATAACTACGGCACCGTGCAGAACGGCGGCGGAAAACATTGCGGAGGTGTCATTGGCTGGCTGCGGGGTCACGAGGCTGCCCGGATCACAGACAACTACTATCTGGACACCTCTGCTTCTGCCGGGATCGGCAGCGGCAGCGATGTCACCGGTGTGGAAGTGCCGCCCAGAGCCAAAGCTGCCTTTGTCAGCGGCGAGGTGTGCTATCTGGTCAACGGCAAGACCAGCGTGGACAGCAGCGTCTGGCGGCAGGACATCGACAACGGCAACACCCCCTACGACGTCTATCCCGTGTTTGACGCGGCATTGGTCTATCGCCACAGCGACGGCGTTTACAGTAATGACGAGGAACGGATCTCCGTGACGATCGCATGGGGCGATATGACATTTGACTATCGCGAGGGGCGCTGGGATCCGGATAAGCACAAAAACAGCGGCGGCTGGTCCCCGCTGACGGCGGAGAGCAACGATCTGTCGGTGAAGAATGAGAGCAACGTGGCGCTGACGGCTGACATTACCTTTGCGGCGCAGCAAGCCTTTGTCCAGTACGATCTGACCGGCACCTTCAGCGGCATCGCGGCGGGCGCCAACCGGATCGAGCGCGGCGCGACCCTTGCCACGGAGCTGTCCTTGAGATCCCTGACTCCGGCCTCGCTGAAAAATCAGGGCAGAACAAAGATCGGTGCGATCACCGTGAAGCTGACCACCGTGGAAGGAGGAACTTGATATGGGAGCGCGCGAACAGAAGAAAGAGCAGCGTGACGGGAAAAAGTGGCTGCTGCTATTGCTGTTGCTGCTGTTGATCGTCACCATCGGCATCACCATCTGGGCGCTGTTTTTCCGGTCGGCGACGGTGCTGCAGCCGGACTATGCGCCGCGCAAAGCGGAGCAGCACGCCCACGACATCGGTGACAGCGGCGAGCAGAAGCTGGAGCAGGCGCAGGGCGGCGGTGCGGTCAGCATCACCTACACCACGCAGGTGGAGGTCAGTCTGTCGGCAAAGCAGGCCACGGTCTATTTCGCCAATCCCTCAAAATCCAATCAGGACATCGTGCTGCAGATCGTGGTACAGGATGTGGTGATCGCCCAGTCCGGCACCATCTCCCCCGGCAAGCAGACCGAAAAGCTGGATCTTTTGGAGGGCGCGGCGGAGCAGCTGACGCCCGGCGGGTATAACGGCAACTTTGTCGTGCTGTATTACCAGCCCGATACCCACGAAAAGACCATTGTCAACACAGAGATCCCCGTGAATATCACGGTGATCCAATGACCCGGTTCAGAACGCCATCGCGTTTTGAAATAAAAAAATACAAAAAGGAGAAGTGTAAAATGAAAGCAAAAAGATTTGCCGCGGTAGTCCTTGCGCTGGTCATGGCGCTGAGCCTGACCACCATGGCCTTTGCAACAGAGCCCACGGCAGGCGGTAATGTCACCACGGAAGAAGTACCCGGAAGTAAAACGATCGATGTCATGGGATCTTACCATGGTACTGGTACTGCAGCCGACGTTTACAGCGTGAAGATCGAGTGGGGTGCCATGCTCTTTACCTACGAGACCAGCGGCAACAAAAAGTGGAATCCGGAGGAGCACACTTATAATGTTGATGCTGATGATAAGTGGGTGGCTGAAGGCAACACCGTGACGGTCACCAACCACTCCAATGTTCCCGTCGATGTGGCATTTTCCTTTACAGAAGCTGCCGGCATGGGAGCGTATCAAGGAACTATGGACGTGACTGAGAAAAAGTTAGCTGCGGGTGTGGAAAACGAACCGGAAAACGCCGATAAGGTCACCAGCACACTGACACTGGGCGGCCCGCTGAACCGCACGGTGACGGAAAAGTCCACGCTGGGTACCATCACGGTGACGCTTTCTGTGGTAACAGTCGAGCCGTAAAGAAATCGCGCACGGCCGTATGCGAAGCGGCCTTGCGGGGCGCTCTCCCCTGCCCCGCAAGGCCGCCCAGCATCCGTGATATACGCCCCAGCCGCAGGGCTGAGGCGCATATCACGAATGTTGACCACAGCAACGGTAGAGAGGGACAAACGACATGAAAAAAAGCGTATTATGGATCGCCGCGGCGCTGTGCGCCGTCTCCGTGGCGGTCATGCTCCTTGCGCTGAGCCGCGGCGGACGGCAGGAGCCGTTTTCACCGCCGCCCTTCGATCCCGCGGCGCAGACCGGAACGCCGCAGGTGCCGGAGAGCGCCGGATACGGCGAGCTGGATGCCAAGGCCTTTCGCTTCTCGGCGGCAGGTGAGCTGACCGTTCAGGACGGAAGCGTTGACGTATGGCTGACGGATCCAGCGGAGAATCAGGTCTGGCTGAAGGTGCGTATTTTGGATGAACAGGATAAGATCCTGGGAGAGAGCGGTCTGATCCGCCCGGGGCAGTATCTGCGTACGGTGACACTGGATACCGTGCCGCAGCAGACGGCGGCCGTAACGCTGAAGGTGATGGCCTATGAGCCGGAGACCTACTACAGCGCCGGCGCCGCCGCGCTCCGCACAGTTTTGCAGATCGGGTAAAGGAGGAAGCTGACATGAAAAAATGGATCGCGGCTTTGGCGGCGGCACTGCTGCTGTTCTGCCCGGTGACGGCATTGGCTGCGCAGCCGGACTCCGGAACCATGCCGCAGCAGCACGGTGTGACCGTATACGGTGTCTATCAAAGCAGCAAGGATTATTATGAGATCACGCTGGGCATCCAGGGACTTGACACGGTGACGCTGCCGGACGGCGTTACGATCCGGGGACAGAGCGACAGCGCGGCGGACAACGGCCTGCAGGTCATTATCATCCCCGTCACTGCCGGAGAGGAAGCAGAGGCCTACGCATGGGTCACCACTGCCGCCGCCCGATTGGGAAAGGATCCGGTGGTATACTATTTTGCCTTCCGCCGCGGCGACAGCTTCACCCAGCCGGAGGGCAGCGTAACGCTGTCCGTAACGGCGGAGGGACTCGGTGCAAAGACCCTCTTCTATATGGATGGTGACGCCCGGAGCCGCCAACTGACCGGTACCGCGGCGGCAGGCGGGATCAGCTTCCGGATGGAGCAGACCGGTTACTATCTCTTTGAGAAAACGGAGACCCAACGGCACCCGGGGCATTCCGGAGGCCGCACGCCGGATAAGCCGGATACATCGCAGACGGCGGAGTCACCGGAGACCGGCGATACCACCCTGCTCCTGCTGTATCAGCTGGGTATCGGCGCCAGCGTACTGGCATTGGCGGCAATGCTGCGCCGCGTCAGAAAGACGGATCACTGAAACAGAAAAGCCGCACGGCAATGCCGTGCGGCTTTGTGCAGATTTCTGTTGTATTTCAGGCGTTCCACGCCGCGGCTTTTTCCGTCAGCATGGACAGCGCCCGCTCGAATTCCACGCCGTACCACGCGGCCTGCGGGTCGCCGCGTGTGACCTCAATGCACCGCAGGGTGAAGTCCACCGCCAGCCGGAAGGCGTCCCGCAGGTTCATGCCCTGCACGATGCCCGCCACTGCCGTGGCGGAGAAAATATCGCCGGTGCCGTGATAGGCGTGGGGCTCGCGGCGGTTGAAGTAGTGGTCAAACCGTCCCGTGACGCTGTCGTAGGACATGAAGCCGATGGTGTCCCGTTCCAGCGAAACACCGGTCAGTACCACCTTCTCCGCGCCAAGGGCGGCCACACCCCACAGCAGCTCCTTGATATAGGCTTCGTCATAGACCTCCCGGTAGGGCAGCCCGGTCATAAGGCTTGCCTCGGTGATGTTGGGGACTGTGATCTGCGCCTTGGCTACCACCTGCGCCATCAGGGCGGGAAACTCCGGCCCGAAACCGGCATAAAGCTTTCCGTGGTCGGCCATGGCAGGGTCTACAAACAGGAGGGTATCCTTCTCACGCAGCAGCTCCAGTACCTCCAGCACCACGGCTACCTGCCGGTCAGAGGCCAGATAACCGGTATACAGGGCGTCGAAATGCACGCCCTGCGTTTTCCAGTGACGTGCCGCCGGCAGCAGACCGTCGGTCATATCCGTGCAGCGGAAGTCCGGAAAGCTGGTGTGGGTGCTGAGCACGGCGGTGGGCACGATGGCGCACTCCACCCCCATGGCGGAGACCACCGGCAGCGCCACTGTCTGGGAGCAGCGCCCCAGACAGGACACATCCTGAATACTGGCGATGCGTTTCATGGAAAAGTCCTCGTTTCGTTGGTAAAATACAGTAATATAATATTATATCATATTTTGGACTTCTTCGTATGTCCAGTTTTGACACGGGAAATAATACCAGATTTTCTGCTTGTGCCGCGGTGGGGAATGTGGTATAGTGGTACGCGGTGAACCACGCGGGTATGATGGAATTGGTAGACATGCGAGATTTAGGTGATGTCACCTCAGTGTAGGGTTTTATTGCCCCATCATTCGCCGTGCTCATTCTTGGGTAAAAGCAGGTTCATCCTGTTTTTATAGATGCGGGTCAAGCGTTATGCTCCGCCTCGGTTCCTCGCCGTGTAAAAATCAGAGGAGAATAAAATAGCGGCAGGTAGTTCTGCCGCTCATATTTGCGGGCATGATGGAATTGGTAGACATGCGAGATTTAGGTTCTCGTGGAGTAATCCGTTGGGGTTCGAGTCCCCATG
>CAKTKM010000001.1 GCA_934569425.1 uncultured Oscillospiraceae bacterium | reverse complement strand
GGCGAGCTGAAGGTCACCATCCCCGACAGCTATCTGGGCGACGTGATGGGCGATCTGAACAAGCGCCGCGGCCGCGTGATGGGCATGAACCCCACCGGCGACGGCGAGCAGGTGCTGGAGGCCGAGGTGCCCATGGCCGAGATGATGAGCTACGCCATCGATCTGCGCTCCATGACCCAGTCCCGCGGTACGTTTACCTTCAACTTTGTCCGCTATGAGGATTGCCCCGCTGCGGCGCAGGAGAAGGCCATTGCCGAGGCCAAGGCTCTGGCTGAGGCTGAGTAAGAATTTGATAAAAAACGGTACGGCAGTCGCCGTACCGTTTTTTTACATAGCAGGCATAGCTGTGAGGCAGAATAGAGGGCGTTAAAGCTTTTTTGAAAAATTTCAAAAAAGCTCTTTACAAATGCAGATGGGTGTGTTACTATAATAATGCAAACAATAATTGTTAGCGATTAAGAAAGGGGAGATGCCAATGGAGACGGCGACACGGTACAGTCCCAAGCGGGAAGCGATCCTGCAATGCCTGCGCGCTACCAAGTGCCATCCGTCGGCGGAATGGGTCTATACCCGATTGAAGCCCAGCATCCCCGACCTGTCGCTGGCCACGGTGTATCGGAATCTGGCGCGCTTCCGCAGCGAGGGCGCGGTGCAGGTCATTGGCTGTGTGGACGGGGAGGATCGCTATGACGGCAACGTTACGCCCCATGGACATTTTATCTGCCGGGGTTGCGGCGCGGTGATCGATCTGCCGCCCATTCCGGTAGAAGCGCCGGATCTGGCGCAGGTGGGGGAGAGCGACAGCTACGGCGTTACGTTCTATGGCCGGTGCAATGCCTGCCTGAAGAAGGAAGGAACCTGTTGACAATGGCCGCGCAAAGCGGCGTTAAAATAACAAATCAGACAAAACAACAAGTACAATGGAGGTAATGATTATGAAGAAGTGGGTCTGCCCTGTTTGCGGTTATGTTCATGAAGGCGATGTTCCCCCTGCCGAGTGTCCGGTGTGCCACGTCAGCGGTGAAAAGTTCACCCTGCAGGCGGAGGAGAAGTCCTGGGCGGCAGAGCATGTGGTAGGCGTCGGCAAGGTGTTCGGCGACAACGTGCCTGAGGAAGTTCGCAAGGAGATCATTGACGGTCTGCGTGCCAACTTTGAGGGCGAGTGCTCCGAGGTGGGTATGTATCTGGCTATGGCGCGTGTGGCGCACCGTGAGGGGTATCCTGAGATCGGCATGTACTGGGAAAAGGCCGGTCTGGAGGAGGCCGAGCATGCCGCCAAGTTCGCCGAGCTGCTGGGCGAGGTCATCACCGACAGCACCAAGAAGAACCTGCAGATGCGTGTGGATGCCGAGAACGGCGCCACTGCCGGTAAGTTTGAGCTGGCCAAGCTGGCGAAGCAGTACAATCTGGACGCGATTCATGATACCGTGCATGAGATGGCCCGCGACGAAGCCCGTCACGGCAAGGCTTTCGAGGGTCTGCTGAACCGCTACTTCGGGAAGTAAGGAAATGTTTAAAAAAGCGAGAGACCTTGGTCTCTCGCTTTTTTTCTGGTGTAAGAGAAGCTTTTTTATTGGTAGTTGACGCCGTATGTCATTTGATTGCGATATGCGGCCTCTTTTTCCAGCAATTTTGTGCGGTAAGCTGCCATGGCAACATTTTCTTCGATTCTTGACTGAGATCCCGCAATGCGGCATAGATGGTCAGCACTATCCTTAACAGCGTGGTACAGGCGGTTGACGGTTTCGTTGCAATCTCTTACCGCGTAAAATAGCATTTGCTGATTAAATTGTATTCGATTCAGCTGTGTGCTGATGTTATCCAGACGGGTAATAATGCCGTCCAGTCGAGCTTCGTTTTCGTATAGGTTGTAAGCGCCGTAAGGGCCTGTCAGGCTTGAGCAGCGACCGGAGGAGAAATAATCGAGAAAACTGCTGATGGCGGGGAGATTGCGGTATTTGGGATAGATCATGTTGTTGGCGTACATTTGAGTCAGCAGCTGCCTGCTGCCGGTTGCTTTATTTTTGGCAGCAAAGATCTCCTTTTCAAGATAATTCTTTCTGGCCACAGCTGCGGCATATTCACTTCTGCGTGCATTGTCAATTTCCCATTGTGCAACGTCCTGCTTGTTTGCCGCTTTTCCAACGATCGATCTGTAGTTTAAGGTAAACAGGTAGATGACCGCAGTCAGGCCAAGGAAAAAGAGAATGAAAACACTATAAGCTAACCATGCTGATGGATCAAGAATGATAAGAACAACTGTGACAAGCAGAACAATTATACCGATTGCCTTCAGCGCGGAGGGGGAGAGTTTTTTCAGTTTGAAAACAGGCTTTCCCTTGTCGGGGGGCGGAGCGGGCGGAAGGGTCGTGTCGATCGAAGAGAGCTGTTTGATGAGCTCTTCCTGCTGATAGACAGAGGATTCCATTTCGTAGAGCATTCGCAGGTATTTGAGAAAATTGCTGTTGCTGAGGTCTATTCCATTGGCATACATATGCGTTTTCCTCCATTTGCAGTTATTACTTTAACAGTATATAACATTTTGTTTTGCAATGCAAGATAACAAAATGTTTTGCCTATACTTTTGTGTGATGAACACAGAAGGAGGGCAGAACACGATGTATCGTCGTATTCGTGACATGCGGGAGGATAGAGATCTATATCAGAAGGATTTGGCTGCATATCTGCAATGTACGCAGGTGTGCTATTCGCATTATGAAATGGGAAAGCGGGATATTCCTACGGACGTGTTGATTCGACTGGCTCAATTTTACCAGACAAGCGTTGACTACTTATTGGGGCTTACCGATGAGGCAAGACCCTACCCGCCGGCGGAGCGGCGTGGATAACCGCTGTAAGTAAGAAGGAAGGGACACGCTTGTGCGTGTCCCTTCCTTCTTATGTATGAGAGAAAACAGAGAATGTCAGATGTGTTACGCGGCGGCGTGGCTGGGGGTGAAGGCGGTGCGGGCGTTGCTGCGAACTTCCCGTTCACGCTCCATCAGACCGGCCTTGGCAGTGCTCCAAGTGAACACGGCGCCCAACAGAAGGGGCAGGTATCCGCCGGCTTCCCGGATGGGGGCGTCAGCGGCGGTCATCAAAAAGGCGGTCGCCACCACCAGCACGAGGGAGACGATGGAGATCATAACGTAAGTAGAGATGTTTTTCATGGTAGTTTCCTCCTTAACTTGTAGTTTGTGGGGTGTTTTTTGTTGTGACTGTATCGTAGAATATTTAACAAGAAAAGTCAAACTATAAAATGTTACAACGGAGAACAGTAAAACTTATAAATAAAAGAAGAAATAAAAAGCGTTTATTGATTCTTAATAAAGCATTTGACTGTTGTGCTTTTTTTTGCTATATTGAATACAGAAGAAAAATTTGGTAAAAGGGGTGAGGTCGTCGGTGGGAGAGCGGGGAACGATCCAGTCTGTAGAGCGTGCATTCAGCATAGTGGAGCTGCTGTGCGCTTCGTATGAACCGATGAGCGCCATTGAGATCAGCGATGCCCTGGATTTGAAACGGACAACCGTATACGGCTTGCTGGATGCGCTGCTGCAAATGGAGTATATCGTAAAGGACGACAGGAGGTACGCCATTTCGGGAAAGCTGTATTCCCTGAGCTACAAGTATCCCAACCGTTTTCGGGTGACGCAGGCGGCCGCGAAATATATGATCTCGGTGTCGGATCGTTTTGGCTGTACGGCACATCTGGGGCGCTTGGGGATCAACCACACGGTGCTGCTGATCAAGGCGGTATTTCCCTCGCGCCAGACGGAGATCACCAGCGGAAGCCCGTTTCCTCTGTACTGCTCAGCAATGGGAAAGCTGCTGCTGGCCTATCAGCCGCAGGACATGAGGGCGCATATGCTGGAGCAAATATCGCCAAAGCAGCTGACGCCCACAACGATCATCGACAAGGCGCGTCTGACGGAGGAGCTGGACGACATCCGGACAAGAGGCTACTCCCTGGATCGGGGCGAGATGCTGGACAACACCTATTGTCTTTCTGTTCCGATCTTTGACAGTCAGGGTCTTGTGCATACGGCCATGAGCTTCTCCACAACAAAGGCCAATATGGAGAACATCATAGATGAATTGATCCCAATAGCGGTGCAATCCGGCAAGGAATGCTCCATGGAAATGGGTTGGAATCCAATGGCACCGGAAAACTTTAGTAAGGTTTGACAAATGTCAAACCTTACTTTTTTGCTTTTTGACAAAAATGTAGAATCTTGTTGACTATTGTCCTGACAAGGACTATAATTACATCATAAGCCGACAAAATGTCTATAATGTAGACATTTTGCGGGAAAAACAAGATGGAGGAGAAAATATGAAGAGAGCACTTGCGTTTTTGATGGTGCTGGTGATGGGGCTGGGCCTTTTGTGCGGCTGCGGCACCACGGCCAACACGGAGCAGGGCGGTAACGACGGAGATGAGGCGATCGTTCTCAAGCTGGGCGTGACCACCAATCAGACCGCGGTCCACTACACATCTTCCGCTGCGTTCGGCGAAGAGCTGCAGAAGGTTTCCGGCGGCAAGATGTCGCTGCAGATCATCAGCGACGGTGCGCTGGGTACTGTGGCACAGCATTTTGCCCAGCTGAAAGCGGGTACGTTGGACTGCTTTGTAACGGGCGTCAGTGACGCGGAGATCCTGCAGGGCGGAAATGACTTCGGTGTTATGTGTACGCCGTTCCTGTTTCAGTCTCAGGATCATTATGAGAAGTTCATCGGCAGCGACGTGTTCGCAGGCATGATGAGTAAGGTGGAGGAGGGCAACGGCGTCAAGTTCGTGGGCGAGACCTGCATGAACTTCCCCAGAGGTCTGAACACCAAAATGCCCGTCTATAAGCTGGACGATATGAAGGGCGTGAAGATCAGAGTTTCCAACAACCCCATTTATCTGACCTCGTGGGATGTGCTGGGCGCAACTCCCGTTACGGTGGACGGCTCCCCCTATATGGCGGTGGAGCAGGGTCTGGCTGACGCACAGGAGAACGACATCGTGCTGTCCATCTCGATCGGCTGCACGGAGGTCTGCCCCTATTACATGCAGACGGAATATGTGTATCAGTCTCTTGGCCTTTACATGTCTCAGGCAACGTGGGACAAGCTGAGCGACACCCAGAAGGGCTGGATCACGGAGGCGCTGGCGGCCAGCAAGGACGCCTTTACCACGCAGCTGTTTGCCTCTATGGACGAGACGGTCGCCAAAGCGGTGGACGAGGGCGGTCTGACGGTGATCCCCAAGGAGGAGATCGACATTGAATCCTTCCGCGCACCGATCGCTGAAAATATCGCAAAGATCGCGGAGGCCGAGGGCTTTGATGTGACGCTGTACGAGCAGATCAGGGATCTGGCAGAGTGATTTTGAACAAGGATATAACGGAAGCCTACTTTCAGCGGGCTTCCGTTATATCCGCACAACACGAATGAGGATAACGACATGAAAAAGACCGCATACGTTTTAGTGGAAGATTTTATGCATCCGGCCTATCAACTGCTTCCGACCATTCGTAACATGTTTGATCTGTCGAAGTGGCATGTGTGTGTACTGTCGGGACTTGAGTCCATTTGCCTGTTTCAGGGCGCGCCGGATCTGATCGTGAACTTTAAGGATGGACAGGAGAACTGGCGGATGGACACGCCCAACTGGTATGAATCCCAGTTCGCGTACAACATTCCCGGTTTTGTGAAAAAGGATGGCTGCGGCTATATCGCGGTCCACAGCGGACTGGATCATATTCCGGAGCACCATCCGATCTATACCGAGCTGCTGCAGGCAAAGGTGGTTGTCGAGGCGGGCAAGCCGCCTTTCTTTAATAATATGCTGTTTCCCGCTCCTGACGCCATGCCGTTCGGCTGCTTTGACGATGTGACATTTTCACCGGTGACGGAGCATCCGGTGCTTGCGGACGTTGAACGGTTCACGCTGCGGGACGAGCAGTACCGCGTGGCACTGCGGAAAGACAGCACGGCAACGGTGCTTGCGGCCACCAGCTCCCGCGCCGGCGAGAGCATCGGCTGCTTTGTCAACGAGGCCGGCGCCGGCCGTGTTTGCGGAATTTCTGTGGGACATCTGCAGGAGGCCATTGAGTCCACGCCAGTCATGACGCTGCTGAAAAACGCGGTGCGCTGGTGCGGAAGAGACGATGCGTAGCACACGGAGGGAAAGGAACATAACGTGAAAAAGAGTGCTCTGGTTTTGATTGATGACTTCGGTCACCCGAAGTCTACCATTTTACCTGTCGTAGAGCAGATTTTCGACAGAAACGATTGGAACGTCTGCGTAATGGATCGGGTGGATCAGATCGTGGACATGCTCAGTGCGCCGGATCTGATCGTTTCCTTCAAAAACTCCATCAGCGAAGCCCAGCGGGACGGAGAAAACTGGTATCAGAAAAGCTTTACCTACAAATGGGCGGATTTTGTGAACAACGACGGGTGCGGACTGCTGATCGTACACGCAGGCTTTGCCTTTATCCCCAAGGAGCATCCGGTGATCACAGAAGCGGTACACGGCTACTTTATGGGGCATCCGCCCCTGTCCGCTATTACGGTGGAGCCTGTGGAGGGGTGCGGCCACCCCATCATGGAGGGTGTCAGCGGGTTTACCTCGCTGCTGGACGAGCATTTTCAGGTGGGCGGCCTGACGGAGGAGAACACCACTGTTCTGGCCTATAGCTTTGCCGAGGATGGCCGGCAGCCCTGCGCATGGGCGCATGAATCCGGAAAGGGACGGGTCGCGGTGATCCTGCCCGGTCATGCCAATCCGACGTTTCAGGCACTGCGGCATCCCAGCATGATCCGGATGCTCAGCAATGCGGTACGCTGGCTTGGTCAGGAATGAGAGTTAGGAGAAGAAGAGCATGCAAAAGACGATCGAAAAAATCGAGCGGGTCATCTGCGCGACGCTGGACGCGATCATTGCCACGATCCTCGGCGCGATGATCCTTGTTATGGTGGCGCAGATCATCTGCCGCTACGCGCTGCCCGATGTGACACTCTGGTGGGCGGAGGATATTTGTATTCTCGGTATCTTGTGGATCACCGCGCTGGGAGCACCGGATGCCTGGCTGAAAAAAAGCAATCTGGTCATGGATATTATTTCTTCATGGGCCAACAAGAACTTTATCAAATGCTTTGACGTTATCATTGACGTTGTAGGCGTGCTGGCGGGCGTCGGACTGACCATCGCGGGCAAGATCGCCTATAACAACAACATCGGCTTCGTACAGTCGGGATTGCGCTATGATGAATCCTTCCGCTATGTACCCATTATGGTGTTTGGCGTAGGTGTTGCGTTTGCGGCGATCCTGACGCTGATCAAGCTGCTGCTGAAAAAGAAGAGCAAGGAGGAAAACTGACGATGAGTTCTATTACTGTGATCCAACTGGTCGTCCTGCTTGGCACAATGCTGGTGCTGATGCTGCTGCGCTTTCCGGTATTTCTGTCCATGATCCTGTCCTCCGCCGTTTTCATGCTGATCTATCCGGGCAGTATGCCGGTGGCGGTGATCGGACAGGGCATTGTAAGCGGTATCAATAATATCAGTTTTGCCGCGATAGCCTTTTACTTCATGCTGGGTGAGATCATGAACTCCACCGGCTTGAGCGAACGGCTGGTGGCGTTTTTGGACTCCATAGTGGGACATATCCGCGGCAGCCTGTCTCACATCAATATCATTGCTTCCATGGTGTTTGCCGGTGTTTCCGGTTCCTCTGTGGCGGACACGGCCTCCATCGGCTCGCTGATGATCCCCATGATGAAGAAGCAGGGCTACCCCGCCGGTTATGCGGCGGCGATCACGGAGGTCTCCTCCATCATCGGCCCCATCATTCCGCCTTCCGGCACCTTTATCCTGATGGCCATTTACTTCAACTGCTCGGTGCGGAAGATGTTTATCGGCGGTATCGTCCCCGGATTGCTGCTGGGTATTTTTGAGCTTGTCATTTCTGTGGTGATCAGTAAGCGCCGCAATTTCCCCAAGACGGACTGGCGCGGCTGGAGCTTTGTAGGCAAACGGTTCAAGGAGGGCTTCGCGGCGTTCCTGCTGCCGCTGCTGGTCATGGTGTGCCTGCTGACCGGTTTCGGTACGGTGGTGGAGATCGGTGCGTTTTCCTGCGTGATCGCGCTGATCCTTGCCCGCACCTATGAGCGGATCACGCTGAAGGATGTCTTCAAAATGCTGATCCGCGCCGCCGGCTCCACGGCGACCATTACGATCCTGCTGTCTGTGGCGGGCGTGTTCAACTGGCTGATCGCCTCTCTGGGCGTGTCCAACTGGATCGCCGGACAGCTGAAGGTCATGGGTACCTCTACCTTCGTGGTGGTGGGCTTCTGCATGGTGGTGCTGTTCTTCCTCGGCATGATCCTGGACAATCTGGTGCTGCAGACGGTCATCGTGCCGGTCATGGCGCCGACGATCCTTGCGCTGGGCATCGATCCCATCTGGTTCGGTGTGGTGGCAACGCTGGTCATCATGATCGGCCTGAATACGCCCCCTGTCGGCGGTCTGATCTACATGACGGCCAGTATCGCCAAATGTCCCAGCTCGGAGGTCATCAAGGAGTCCATGCCGTTTATCGCAGGCAATGTGATCCTGGTGGCGATCCTGCTGCTGATTCCGCAGCTTGTTTCCTACCTGCCGTCGATTTTCTAATAATTTTGTAAAAGGAGCTGCATTATGGCATATATCGCAAGAAAAGACATTTTGGCGCATCTGTATGACTGCATTGACAGACGTATTCCGATCATCGGCTCCGGCGCCGGAGTGGGTCTTTCCGCCAAGAGCGAGGAAATGGGCGGAACGGATCTGATTATCTGCTACAACACGGGTATTTACCGGATGAACGGGCGTTCCTCCACCATGGGCATTTTGTCGGTGGGTGACTCCAACGGTCAGCTGTTGGAGATGGCGCCGTGGATCCTTGGCGCGGTGAAGAAGACTCCGGTGCTGGGCGGCGTTTTTGCCAACGATCCGCTGCGGGATATGGATAAGTTTCTGGATCAGCTCCGGGAGCTGGGCTTTTCCGGGATCCAGAATTTCCCCACGGTAGGCGGTTTTGACGGACACTGGCGGCAGATCTGCGACACCAGCGACATCACCTATGAAAAAGAGGTGGAGATGATCCGGCTGGCCAATCAAAAGGACATGCTGACCACCCCCTATGTGTGGTGTGAGGAGGATGCCATGGCGATGACGGCTGCCGGCGCGGACGTGATCGTGCTACACACGGGCATGACGGCCGGCGGCTCCAACGGCGCGAACCCGGATGTACTGATGAGCATGGAGGACACCTGCAAATTCGCGCAGCGGCTGAGAGACGCGGCGGTCTCCGTGCGGAAGGATGTGATCTGCATCGTACACGGCGGATTGGTGGCGTTCCCCAAGGACTTTGAATATGTGATGAATCACACCACGGGCATCCACGGCTTCTACGGCGCCTCCAGCGTGGAGCGTCTTCCGGTGGAGATGGCGATCTCCAACTGTATCAGAGAGTTTAAGTCCGTCAAGTTTTAACAGTACGGACACGGCCAGAAAAGAGGAAGAGTTATGCCGCTTGTGAAACAGTACCATTATGAACAATTTCTGGATTGGTGCGAATTGCGGAAATACGAGATCTGCGCGGTAAAGGTCGGAGAGACCAGACAGATCGACACAGGGTATCCGAAGTGCGCGATCTTTCCGCTGCAGGGTAAGGTGACCATTACGGCGGATGGTGAGCGCTATGTGATCGACTCCGGCAAGACGGCGCCCGGGCAGGGCATCGTGCTGGAAAGCGGTGCGTTTACCATGACGACGGAGATCTGCAAGGGCTTCTATCTGGAGGAGGCCAAGGTGTTTGTCTGCTCTGGCGTCTGGCCGAAGTGGGCGAAGATCGCGATGTTCCACTTTGACAGGGTGGATCATCCGGAAAATCCGGGTACGCCGGTGGATTATTTCAGCAATACCTGCTTTGACAATCACTATCACGATTATGACGAATACTGGCTTCCTCTGATGGGCAAATGCACCGTTTACTCCGAGGGGATCCCCTATACCGTGGAGCCGGGTGACTGCATATGCACGAGACGGGGAACGCATCACCACGCGGCTGTGGCGGACGGCCCCATCAGCAGCATCGGTTTTGGCAGCAGGATGCGCCAGAACGGAGATCCCGGCTTTTTGTGGGTGCAGACCCACGGGGAACCGGTGGAGGATTAGCGGAAAGGAGAAAGGCGGTTACTATGCCAATCATCAACAAATATGAGGCGGCTTTTCCGCAGTGGTCGAAGCTGAAGGATTTCAGCGTACATACGGTGATCGCGGGAAAGGATCTTGAGATCCGGAGCCGGCAGCCCAAAACGGCGGTGTTTGTGGTAAAGGGACGCGCGTTTGTGACGGCTGAGGGGACAGAGTATACCATGAATACAAGGCAGGCGCCCTCCAATGGGATCATGCTGAATACGGGGACGATCACCATTCGGGCGAAAAGCGCACCGGGCTACTGGATGGACCGGTGTACGGTCTATGTATTTCACGGCGACTGGACGGAAGGCGACATCGGCGTATTCCGGCTCAGCAGGTTCGACCGGCCGGTATTGACCGGTGAACCGGTGACGTATGAAAAGAACAACAGCTTCCCGAATCACAGCCATCCCTTCGATCAGGCGTGGCTCATCTATGAGGGACGCGGTACGGTCTGCGTCAATGGCCAGTTCGCGGAGGTGGAGCCGGGAGACCTGATCCTCACACGCCGGGGCGAGATGCATGATTTCGCACAGGTACATACATACACGGAAGGCATTTACCTGGATATGGAGTAAGACGCAATGAAGAAATATGTCATGGCCAACTGGAAAAACAGCAAAACTGTGGAGGAATCCGCTGCCATGGTGCGGGCTTTTTCGGAGGGAGAATATGATCTGCGGCCATTTCTGGAAAGAACAGAGATCGTATTTGCTCCGGCGCTGATGGCGCTGCCAGCGGTGAGCGGGCTTTGCGCACAGAGCGGGTTCGGGCTGTCCGCCCAGGATATGAACGAGACGGAGGCCTATGGCCGCGTATGCGCCAGACAGCTGTCGGAGTTTTGCCAGTATGCCGTGGTGGGGCATTCCGCCGCAAAAAAGGCGCATGGTGACAGCGATGAGCAGATCAACAGCAAGGCAAGGCAGGCCGTGGAGCACGGAATGCATCCGGTGATCTGCATCGGCGAAAATGAACGGCAACAGCTGCTGCATCTGACCGGTGCGGTGCTGGAGAGCCAGCTGAAGCAGGCCTGTTTCCGGCTGGGGGAAAATGAGGGGCTTGTGGTGCTGTATGAGCCGGTATGGGCGATGGGGACGGGACTGTCTCTGGCGCCGGAGAGTATCGGGATCCTTGCCGGGAAGATCCGCACGATGCTGCGGGATATGTTTGGCGAGGCTACGGCACGAACGATCCGGTTCCTCTATGCCGGAAGCGTTACGGCGGATAATGCGGCGGAGATCTGCGCGCAAAGATACGTTGACGGCATTGCGGTGGGAAGCGCGAGTCTGGAAAAGGAGAGCTTCTACAAAATCGTGAAGGCCGTATACGACAGCTGCGAAGGATGAAAGGCGGAGCATGAAAAAGGTAGTATTGGCCGGGACATTTGACACAAAAGCGGAGGAATACCGGTATTTCGCGGCGCAATTACAGAAAAACGGCGTGCAGCCTGTTTGGATGGATCTCAGCACCAGGGGCGGCAGCGGCGTTGCGGACTATCCCGCCGGAGCAGTGGCACAGGCTGCCGGAACAACGGCGGAAGCGATCCGGACATGCAGCGACCGCGTGGCCTGTATGGACGCCATGGTGGAGGGCGCCGCCAGGATCATAAACCGACTGTATGAAAGCGGCGAAGCGGATGGCTTTGCCGCCATGGGCGGCGGACAGGGGACCACAATGGCAATGGGGATCATCCGAAGGCTGCCTCCGGAAATGCCGAAGCTGCTGGTATCGACCATCCTGAATCTGGACGGTACTGCGAAAGCGTTTGAAGGCGCAGGCAGCACGCTGCTGATGAATTCCGTTGTGGACATCGCAGGACTGAATTCCATTCTGCGGGCAGTACTTGAGAAAGCGGCGGCGGCTGCCGGCGGCATGGTGAACGTACCGGAAAAGGAGAAAACGCAGGCGGACAAACGACGCAAAAGAGTCGCGGTGTCCATGTGGGGCGTAACGACTCCGTGCGTGAACAGGCTGCGTGCGCTTTTGGAGAGCCGGAACTGCGAGGTATTTGCGTTTCACGCCAACGGGATCGGCGGCGAGGCCATGGAACAGTATGCGGAAAACGGCTTTTTTGACGCGATAGTGGATCTGACCATCCCGGAGCTGACGATGGCGCTGGCGGGCAGCCCGGCACCGGAGGTGAAGGGCAGACTGCTGCGTGCGGGAAGCAGCGGCGTAAAGCGCATCGTATCGGTAGGCGGAGCGGACATGGTGCAGTTTTACGGCAGGGACAGAATCCCTCCGGACAAGCAGGAGCGGAGGATGTATTGCCACAATGCGGAGGTCTGCTTCGTGCGCAGCTCGGCGGAGGAAAACGAACGCTTTGGCAGAGAGATCGCCCGTCGGCTGGCAGAGTCGGCGGGCAAGGTGGTGGTTGCCCTTCCGCTGAAGGGGGTGTCCGCCATGGATGTGGCAGGCGGGCCGCTGTATGACCCGCAGGCGGACAGCGTACTGTTTGAAACGCTGAAGCGGGAGCTTCCCCGGCAGATCGAGGTGCGGGAGTATCCCTGCGCGATCAACGATGAAGCCTTTGCCGAGGCGCTGTTTCGGATCACGATGAAATTGTTGGAGGAGGATGTATGAGCGCACTTCGTAACAAAATCCCGCAGGTGGATACCCATACCCATACTATCCTGTCCGGTCACGCATGGGGAACACTGCGGGAAAACGTGCAGGCTGCGGCAGAGCGCGGGCTGAAGGGCATCTGCCTGACGGAACACGGACCGGCTATTCCGGGCGGTGTGGCCGAGTTTGTGCCGGCGGCGCAGGTGCTGCTGCCGGAGGTCATCCAGGGGGTGCGGATCTACAAGGGCGTGGAGCTCAGTATTCTGGACGCCGCGGGACATTTGGACATTCCGGACAGGTATTTGTCCGAACTGGACTTTGTGATCGCCAGCAATCATGTCCTGGCGGCATCATTTCCCGATGAACGGGCGGTGACCGACGGGTATTGCAGCGCGATCTGTGATCCCTATGTGGATATGATCGGACATTTTCATGACATCCGCACCCGATCCGATTACCGGAAGGTCATCGCAACGTGTGCCGAAAACGGAAAGCTTCTGGAGCTGAACGGCAGCTACATGGCGGAAAGCCGGAAGGAGCATTGGACGTATCTGCGGGACTGCGTGCAGGAGATCATGCGGCAAAAGGCGCGCGTGTGCGTATCCAGCGATGCCCACTATCCGGATCACATAGGCGCGGTGGGCGACATGATGGCATTTTTGGACGACATGGACTTTCCTGAGGAGCAGATCGTTAATCTGACCATAGAAGGGTTTCAAAGCTATCTTAAAGAACGAAAGGCCCGCATGGAAGGGCTTGCATAAAGAAAAGGGGGACAATTATGATTTATCGTACACTTGGACGAACCAATTACCGCGTTTCCGCACTGGGTCTCGGAGGCTTTCAGTTTACGGGCTTTTTCGGCGTGTCGCCGGAGGAGGCCGACCATATCATTGACTACGCCATTGAGCATGGCATCAACCTGATCGACACGGCGCAGGCCTATGGCTTTGGCGAAGGCGAGGCCATCGTGGGTCGTGCGCTGCAAAGACACAAGACGGATCGCCCCTATGTGTGTGCCAAGGTGGGACATCTGCATGAGCTGATCTCCCGGGCGAGAGGGGATGCGGCGTTCCAGGATCCCGATGAGATCATGCGCAACATCAAGCACAGCATGTGGGTGATGCGGGTGGATTGCTTTGATATGCTGCTGATCCACGAGCTTGACCGTCAGTGGCACGCCAACTATGACACAGGCGACGCAGTCGTTACCGAGGTACTGGAGCAGTGCAAGAAGGATGGCCTGACAAAGTTTATCGGTGCGGCTTCGTGGGATTCCAACGCGCTGGCACGGATGATCAAGACGGATCGCATTGACGTTGTGATGTCTGCCGGCGGCATCAGTCTGCTTTCCCGCCCGATTTGCGATGAGCTGCTGCCCGCAGCGCAGGAACACAATGTGGGCGTTATGGTGGGCGGCTGTCTGGGTCAGAACAATCCCGGACTGGTATCTGTACGGCGGGATGCGGCGGATCGCTTCATGAAGAGCGACGATCCGAAGCTGGCCATGCTGGGAAAAAAGCTGAACGGTTTGTATGACATTGCCGAGGAGCAGGGTCTGAATATGATCCAGATGGCGCTGCGGTATGTGATGTCCAATGAGCAGATCCACAGTGATCCCATGGGCGCCAGAGAGGTGGCGCATGTGGCGGACAATATCAAAACCGCGGAGATGGGCGTACTTGACGCCGATGTGGTGGCGAAGATCAATGCGGTTCAGGATATGGGCGAGTCCTATGACGGACTGGAGCTGGCGACCATGGTGCGGACGCAGCATATTTTTGACTGACATTACAAAAATTGAGTTTCCGGCCGCAATATGCCCAACTCATGAAAACCAGACGATTTAGGAGAAAACATGAAAGCTACAATGGACGGAAATGAAGCCGCCGCTTACGCATCTTATGCGTTCACAGAGGTGGCGGCGATCTACCCTATCACGCCGTCTTCCCCCATGGCGGAGCATATTGACACATGGGCGGCAAACGGGAAAAAGAATATTTTCGGAAACACGGTGCGGCTTGTAGAAATGCAGTCGGAGGCCGGGGCGATCTCCACGGTACATGGCGCAACATTGGCGGGAACGCTGACCTCAACGTATACCTCCTCGCAGGGACTGCTGCTGATGGTGCCGACCATGTACCGCATTGCAGGGAATTTACGACCCTCTGTGATTCATGTGGCGTCAAGATCTGTGGCGCTGCACGGCTATTCGATTCACGCGGAGCATTCCGATGTGATGGCCTGCCGGCAGACAGGATATGCCATGCTGGCTTCCTCCAGCGTACAGGAGGCGATGGATCTGGGCGCGGTGGCGCATCTGGCATCCATCCGCAGCAGTATCCCGTTTCTGCACTTTTTTGACGGTTTCCGAACCTCTCACGAGATCCAGAAGATCGACTGTCTGGATTATGCGGATCTGGCAAAGCTGGTGGATCGCGAGGCACTGGAGCGGTTCAGACGCAGCGCGCTGAATCCGAATCATCCCGAGGTGGTCAGCACGGGACAGGGACCGGATGTCTATTTCCAGGTGCGGGAAGCCTGCTCCGCCCGCTATGAGCGGGTGGCGGATGATGTGGCCGCGTATATGGAGGAGATCGGCACGCTGACGGGACGGAGGTATCAACCGTTTTCCTACTGCGGTACACAGGATGCGGAGACGGTAGTGATTGCCATGGGCTCGGTGGCCGGTGCCTGTATGGAAACGGTGGAAGCGCTGACCAAAGCCGGGAAAAAAGTGGGTTTTATCAATGTGCATCTGTACCGGCCGTGGAGCATGAAGTATTTCTTGCAGGCACTGCCGGAGACAGCCAGAGATCTTGTGGTGCTGGATCGCACAAAGGAGAACGGCGCACTGGGCGAGCCGCTTTATGAGGATGTGTGCGCCGCTGTTGCGGAGACCGGACGTTCTATCCGCGTCACCGGCGGGCGGTATGGCATCGGCGGAAAAGACACGACACCGGAGCAGATCTGCGCGGCGCTGCGCAACGCGGAAGCGCGCTGCCCGAAGAACCACTTTACATTGGGGATCCATGATGATGTGATGGGTACTTCTCTTCCTGCGGCGGAAACGCTTGCCGCGGATGACGAGGGGCTTGTCAGCTGTATGTTCTGGGGTCTTGGCTCAGACGGTACGGTGAGTGCCAACAAAAACGCCATCAAGATCATCGGAGCCTGTACGGATAAGTACATTCAGGCCTATTTCGAGTACGACGGGAAAAAGTCCGGCGGACTGACAAAATCCCACCTGCGTTTTGGACAGCGGCCGATCCTCGCTTCTTACGGTATTTCCCGCGCGGATTTTGTGGCGTGCCACAAGGCGTCTTTCCTGCACAAATATGATATGTGGAGCGTTTTGAAGCCGGGCGGCGCATTCCTGCTGAACTGCGCGTGGGATGAGGCGGATCTGAAGCGGGAGCTTCCGGATGCCTTCAAGCGCTTTGCGCTGGAAAACCATATCCGGCTGTATACCATTGACGCCAGCAGGATCGCGGAGGATCTCGGCCTTGGCAGCCGCACCAATACACTGCTGCAGGCAGCCTTCTTTGGCATTACGAAGGTGATCCCCATTGAACAGGCTGCTGCCAAAATGAAGGAATCCGCGCTGAAGACCTACGGCAGCAAGGGTGACGACGTGGTGGCGAAGAATTATCAGGCGGTGGACGCGGCGCTGGAACAGGTTCGTGCCTATGAGATCACAGAGGAATGGCTGAAAGAGACCGGTTGGGTCGAAAAGCAGGGGACCGCCGACGGTGCGCCGGAATATGTGGATCGGATCATGAAGCCTGTCCTGACCGGCCGGGGCGGCACGCTGCCTGTCAGCACGTTTTATGACTATGCCGACGGTCACATGCCTGCCGGAACGGCAAAGTATGAGCTGCGGGGGATCGCCAACCATGTGCCGGAATGGGATCCCAACGCCTGCGTGCAGTGCAACCGCTGTTCGTATGTGTGTCCCAATGGGACGATCCATCCATTTTTGGTGGAGAATACAGATGACACCGTGGCGCTGCCCAAGCTGGCAAAGGCTGCTGGCAGGGGATTGGAGGGCTACCGATATATCGTACAGGTGGACCCCATGGATTGTGTGGGCTGCGGAAGCTGTGTGTCTGTGTGTCCCAGAAGCGGAAGCGCCCTGCGGATGGCACCGCTGGCATCGCAGCTGGGCGAACAGGAGAACTGGGAACTTCTCAGCCGCAGACCATCGGTAAATCCCCTGCCGCCTACCAACGTGAAGAATGCGCAGTTCGCAAAGCCGCTGCTGTCATTCCCCGGCTGTTGTCCCGGCTGCGGCGAGACACCATATGTAAAGCAGGTCACGCAGCTCTTCGGCGAGCGGATGACCATCGCCGCGGCGACAGGCTGTTCAGCGGTATGGGCTACGGATTTCCCCGCGGCGCCGTACATGAAAAACGAACGGGGGCGCGGCCCTGCCATGGCCAACTCTCTGTTTGAGAACAACGGTGAGTTCGGTTATGGTATGGCTTTGGCGGGCGACGCCATGCGGGAAAGGGTCAGAGAATATACGCAGATGCTGGCCAGCACCACGCAGGACCCGGAGCTGAGACGCGCCGCGGAGCAGTGGATCGCGCACTTTGAAGACAAGGACGGCACGGTTGCTTGCTCCGATGCCTTTGTGGACGCGCTGGAAAAGAGAAAAGAGGGCGCGGACAAGGTGCTTGTGGCGCAGATCCTAGAAAACAGGGACTTCCTCAGCAAGAAGTCCGTTTGGATCATCGGCGGCGACGGCTGGGCCTATGATATTGGCTACGGCGGTTTGGATCATGTGCTGGCCTCCGGCCAGGACGTCAACATACTGGTGCTGGATACGGAGGTGTACTCCAATACCGGCGGACAGGCTTCCAAGGCGACGCAGAAAGGCGCGGTGGCGCAGTTTGCGGCGGCCGGACGGCGCGCCAGCAAGAAGGATCTGGGCAGGATGGCCATGGCCTACGGCAATGTCTATGTGGCCTCGGTGGCAATGGGCGCCAACTATGAGCAGTATCTGAAGGTGCTTCAGGAGGCGGAGAGCTTCAACGGCCCATCACTGATTATTGCGTATGCGCCATGCATCAACCATGGACTGAAATGCGGAATGTCCGATGTGATGGGCGAGATGCGCCGCGCTGTGGAAGCGGGCTACTGGTTTCTGTACCGCTATGATCCCCGGAGAAGTCAGGAGGGGAAGAATCCCTTCGTGCTGGATTCCGGAGAGCCGACCGGAGATTTTCAGGCGTTTCTGGCCGGTGAGGTGCGCTTCGCCTCGCTGCGGAAGACATTCCCGCAGATCGCGGAGACGCTGGACCGGGAGGCGGAACAGGAGGCTCGTGAAAAGTATAGTCGGTATCTGCGTATGACAGAAGAGAGGTGACGGCGTGAGGCGTATCAGCGAAGTATATGAAGCAGTCAGAGATCTGCCGGTGAAGGTGATCGCCGTGGCGGCCGCCGGAGATGAGGAGGTGCTGCGGGCTGTGTCCGACGCACGCCGGGAGGGTCTGGTGCGCGGAAGACTGTATGGCGATAAGGATCGCATTGAGTCGCTGCTGAGACAGCTTGGAGAGCCGCTGGATGCGTATGAGATCTTCCGTGCCGGTTCCGATCAGGAGGCGGCGGAAATGGCGGTGCGGGATGCCAGCACCGGAGAAGCAGACATTGTCATGAAGGGGCTGATGGATTCGGGAGCCTTTATCAAAGCGCTGCTGAACAGGGAACACGGGATCCGTGACGGGGATCGGACGTTAAGCGCTGTGGCGGCTGTGGAGGTGCGGATCGAAGGAGAGGAGCGGGTGCTCTTTATCTCTGACCCCGGATTTATTCCGGCGCCGGATCTGAAAACAAAAAAACAGATTATTCTCAATGCGGTGGAGCTGCTGCACGCGCTGGGCTATGCGGAACCGAAGGTGGCGGTTTTGTCCGCCAATGAGGTGGTCAATCCCAAGATGGTCTCCAGCACGGATGCCGCGGCGCTGCGGCAGATGTATGCAGACGGAGAGATCAGCGGGTGCAGGGTCTGCGGTCCGCTGTCGGTGGATCTGGCGCTGTCAAAGCGCGCCGCGCGGCATAAGGGCTACGACGATCCCGTAGCGGGAAATGCAGACGTGCTGATCGTACCGGATCTGGAAACGGGAAACGCACTGCTGAAGGGCATCCAATATGTGACGGACTGCGCCGCAGGCGGAGCAGTGGCCGGTACCACAAAGCCGGTGGTGTTCACATCCCGTGCCGACTCGGCGGAGGCAAAGAAAAATACCATTGCGATGGCGGTGCTGATCGCGGAAAGGAGGGGAACTCGTGCCGGATAAAGATTGTTTCATTTTTGCCATTAACCTTGGATCCACCTCTTCCAAGATCGCGGCCTTTCGGAACCAGGAGCCGATCTTCCTTACATCCATTACCAATCCCGTGCGGGGAAACCGACATATTCAGGAACTGCTGCCGGAGTTTGAGCGGAGTATCCGCGCCGTGGCGGCGGAGCATCAGTATGATCTGTCCAGAACGGATGTGTTTGTTGCCAGAGGCGGCGCCATGTATCCCTGTGCCGGCGGCATTTACGAGGTGAATGCCAACATGCTGGAGGGGGCGCGTCACGGTCCCTTCGGTGAGCATCCTGCCAGACTGGCGTGCCAGATCATTGACGCATTCCGGACGGAGTACGGCGGCCGCGCGTGCGTGGTGGATCCGCCCGATACGGACGAATTGCTGGACATTGCGCGGTTTACCGGAATGAAGGACGTGTATGTCAGAAGCGGAAGCCATGCGCTGAACCAGAAGGCAGTTGCCAGAAGCTACGCTGTCTCTGTCGGTAAGACGTATCAGAAGCTGAACCTGATCGTGGCGCATCTGGGCGGCGGGATCTCCATTTCCACCCACAGAGAGGGTCTCATCGTGGATACCAACGATCTGCTGAACTCTTCAGGTCCTTTTACGCCGACGCGATGCGGCGACATCCCCACAGGGCAGCTGATCGACCTGTGCTTCAGCGGGAAATATTCCCATGCGGAGCTGAAGGCGAGAACTTTTGAAAATGGCGGATTGATGGATCTGCTGGGCGAGTCCGACCTGAGGGTAGTGGAAAAGCGGATCGCGCAGGGAGATGCCTATGCCAAAGTGGTGCTGGAAGCGATGATCTACGCTATCGCAAAGACCATCGCCGCACGGGCGGTCCCGCTGCGGGGCAAGGTGGATCAGATCATCCTGACCGGCGGTATGGCACGGGACAGCTATTTGACGAAAAAAATTACGGAGTATGTGGCGTGGATCGCACCGGTCACGGTGGTGGCGGGTGAATATGAGATGGAGGCGCTTGCGGCAGGCGCATGGAGACTGTTTGCCGGCGAGGAGCAGCCCAAGGAGTATTCAGGAAAGCCCAACTGGGATCCCATCCGGCTGGTCGGATAATAGATCCCTGCCGATACAGAAAGAAAAGGAGAACGATATGAGTAAGAAAATCACGATCCCCCAGTTCAAGACGCTGAGAGAAGAAGGAAAGCATTTTTCCATGATTACCTGTTATGACTACTGTATGGCCAGGATCGTGGACGAGAGCGATTGCCAGGCGATTCTGGTGGGCGACTCGCTGGCCAATGTCGTCTATGGCTACAGCAGCACGGTACCCGTTACACTGGAGCAGATGATCCTGGCCACCAAGGCGGTGGTGGCCGGAGCGCCCAACACGCTGATCGTGGGGGATCTGCCCTTCGGCAGCTATCAGGAGAGCGATGAGCAGGCGGTACACAGCGCCGTGCGCCTGATGAAAGAGGGCGGCTGCGACTGCGTAAAGCTGGAGGGCGGCAAAAATGTGGCTTCCCGCATCGAGGCTATCGTGAAGGCCGGTATCCCCGTGTTTGCCCACATCGGCCTGACGCCCCAGTCCGCCGCGGCGCTGGGCGGCATGAGAGTGCAGGGCAAGAAGCTGGACGACGCCATCAGCCTGTACGAGGATGTGATCGCCGTTGAGAAGGCCGGCGCCTTTGCGTGTGTGGTGGAGTGTGTGCCTGTCAGCCTGTGCAAGAAGCTGAACGAAGCCGTCAAGATGCCGCTGTTTGCAGGCGGAAAGGGTACGGACTGCGCCGGAGCCGGTTTGAATCTTTATGATATGTTCGGCTTCTTTGAAAGGGCGCCGAAATTTGTCAAAAAATATGGAAATTTCCATGAGTTGATGGTAAAGGGCCTGAATCAGTTCCACGCGGAGGTCAACGACGGCACCTATCCCGCCGAGGAACACAGCTATTATGTGGAGATCCCCGGGCTGGACGAGGCTATCGAGGAAGCAAAAGAAAAGATCTGCCGGCGGAATTGAGCTGGTTGGGAGGCGATCGTATATGGCGGACTATCACTTCAAAGAAACGGTAAATATCAAATATGACCGCGTGAAGGAATGGATGTCTCTGGTATATCAGCATTTCGGCATGCCGAAGCATGTAGCGGATATTACCGCGGACATTCAGGCGGTGGCGGATCTGCGGGGCGTCTACTCTCACGGTCTGCTCCGACTGGAATCCTATGTAAAGGGTATCGAGAACGGCTCGCTGGATCCCAGAGCGGAGGTGGAGATCGTAAAGGATGCCGGCGCGCTGGTGCAGATGGACGGACACAATGCCTCGGGGCAGTATACGGCCTACGAGGCGATGAAGCTGGCCATCCAGCGTGCGGAAAAGTATGGAACGGCTACCGTTACCATGCGGGGCGGCAATCATATGGGGACCATGGCGTATTTTGCGCAGATGGCGGCCAAGGCTGGTATGATCGGCATGTGCTATACGCAGGGCGCCGGAAACAATATTGCGCCGACAGGCGGAACGGAGCCGCTGCTGGGCAACAATCCCATAGGCTTTGCGGTGCCGGCCTGCACCAAGCCGGATGTTGTGCTGGATATGGCGATGAGTACGGTGGCCTTTGGCAAGGTAGCCATGGCCGCAGTGGTGGGGAATCCCATTCCGGACAACTGGGGCTTTGACAGACTGGGCAAGCCGACAACGGACGCGAAGGCGTGTGTTTCGCTGCAGCCGATGGGGGGATACAAGGGCTATGGCCTGACCTTTACCACTACGCTGATGACCGCTGTCCTGAATGACTGTCCGTGGGGACGTGAGCAGGTGTCGTTGGATTACTACAACGACAACACACCGCTGAACATTGCCTACACGATGCAGGTGATCAACGTAAAGGCCATGACGGATATTGAGGCCTTCCGCAAGCGCGTTGACGCGGCCATTGACGAGATGAAAAATTCTCAGAAATCACCCGGCGTGGAGGAGATCCTGGTCCCCGGCGAGCTGGAGGCCAGAAATTATGAGCGGCAGATGCGGGACGGCATTGAGTATCCCAGCGAACTGATCAGCAAATATGCGGACATGTGCGCAGCATGGAACATCGAGCCGATCGTATAACAAAAGTGCAGAACCGGTTCAGGCTCTCCTGAACCGGTCCTGCACTTTTATCATGGCATTTACCGCTATTGGGCCTGTCGCATGCTGAGGCTGATGCGTTTCTTTTTCGCATCTACCTCCAGCACCACGACCTTGACGATGTCTCCCACGGACACGACCTCGGAGGGATGGCGGATAAATCTGTCAGCCACCTGCGAGATATGCACAAGACCGTCCTGATGGACGCCAATGTCCACAAACACGCCGAAGTCGATCACGTTGCGTACCGTTCCGGTCAGCTCCATGCCGGGCTTCAGATCCTTCATCTCCAGCACGTCGGTGCGCAGAATAGGCTTTGGCAGCTGGTCGCGGACATCCCGTCCGGGCTTCAGCAGCTCGGAAACAATATCCCGCAGGGTAGGAACGCCCACGCCGATGGCCGCCGCGGCCCGTTCCTCGCCGTAGGACTTGACACGCGGCCACAGGTCGGAAAGATGCTCCGCCTTTACATCAGCCAGCGTATAGCCGGTCAGCTCCAGCAGGGCTTTGGCCGCGTCATAGCTCTCCGGATGAACGGCGGTGTTGTCCAGCACGCTTTTGCTCTCCGGTACCCGCAGGAAGCCGGCGCACTGCTGGAAGGCCTTCGGCCCCAGCTTGGGAACTTTTTTGATCTGTGCGCGTGAGGTAAAGGCGCCGTTTTCTTCGCGGTAGGCTACAACGTTTTTCGCTGTGGTGCCGTTTAAGCCGGCGACCCGCTGCAGAAGAGAGGGCGAGGCGGTGTTAATGTCCACGCCTACAGCGTTGACACAATCCTCTACCACACCATTGAGGGCGTCATCCAGCTGCTTTTGGGGCATGTCGTGCTGATACTGTCCCACACCGATGGCCTTGGGATCGATCTTCACCAGTTCAGCCAACGGATCCTGCAGGCGGCGGGCAATAGACACGGCGCTGCGGAGATTCACGTCATACTGGGGGAATTCCTCGGCGGCCAGCTTGCTGGCGGAGTAGACGGAGGCACCTGCCTCGGATACGATCATATAGCTGACATGGGTGCCCTGCTGGTTTACCTGATGGATCAGCTCCACCGCCATCTGCTCCGTTTCGCGGCTGGCGGTGCCGTTGCCGATGGCGATGTGCTCCACACCGTGCCTGTGGATAAGCTTTTGCAGCGCGGCAATGGCCTCGTCCTTCTGCCGCTGACCGTAGGTGGGATAGACCACGGCGGTATCCAGTACCTTTCCGGTGCTGTCTACCACAGCAACTTTACACCCCATGCGGTAGCCGGGATCCAGCCCCATGGTGACCTTACCCTTTACCGGCGGCTGCATCAGAAGGGGCTTCAGGTTCAGCGCGAACTGGCCGATGGCGCCCTCGTTGGCCCGTTCGGTCAGCGTGCTGCGCGCTTCCCGCTCCAGCGAGGGGTAGAGGAGGCGGTCATAGGCATCCTCGCAGGCAGCCTTGACAAATTCCATGGAGGGGGAACCGGGCTTGACCACGGTTCGCCGCAGCAGAGGCAGTGCCTGCTCCCGATCCAGCAGCACGGAGACGGTGAGATAGCCGTCTTTTTCGCCGCGGTTGACCGCCAGTATCTGATGGCCGGCCAGCTTGGCCAGCGGCAGATCAAAGTCGTAGTAAAGCCGGTATACGCTGTCCTCCTCTTTGGCGGCAAGACTGCGCAGATGTCCCTGCCGCATCAGCAGGCTTCGCAGCGCCTTGCGGATGTCCGCGTCATCGCTGATGATCTCGGCCACGATGTCGTTGGCACCCTGCAGAGCCTCTGCGGTGGTCTCCACGCCCTTGGAAGGATCGACAAAACGCAGAGCGGCTTCCTCCGGCGGAGGGCAATCCTGTCCCTGCGTGAGGAGAAGCTCCGCCAGTGGTGCAAGTCCTTTTTCCCGTGCTATGGTGGCGCGGGTGCGGCGCTTGGGCTTATACGGACGGTAGAGATCCTCCACCTCCGCCAAGGTAGCGGCGTTGTCGATGGCGGCGGCCAGTTCCTCCGTCAGCCCGCCCTGCTCGTCGATGGAGCGTTTTACCGTCTCACGGCGCTCGGCCAGATTGCGAAGATACTGAAGGCGTTCCTCCAGGGTGCGCAGGGCGGTGTCGTCCATAGCGCCGTGTAGTTCCTTGCGGTAACGGGCGATAAAGGGAATGGTGTTGCCTTCATCCAGCAGGCGGACGACGTTTTCCACATGGCGGGGATCCTTGCCCAACTCACGGGCAAGCGTTTGAATCAGATCCATAGCAGTTCCTTTCGCTGAAAGCAGTGTGATTTGCGTTCATTATAGCAAACGGCGGCACCGTTTGCAACCGCGCGGCGCGGCGGTGTTCATATCCCGGATCTGTCCGCTGCTGCCGTTTTCACTGCTGCCCCATACTTTGGCATGATTGACAAGAATTGGAGATCCGGTATAATTACTATAATCAGGGTAATTTGGACGATCAGGAAAATGCGGAAAGGAACGAGAGCATGAAAAGACGCATTATCAGTCTGTTAATGGCACTTGTCATGATACTGGGGCTGGTTCCCACGGCCGTGTGAGCCGAGGACGCAGCGGCGAAAAGTGCGGCGGACGGCGTTATCAGCGAGCACGGGTCCCTGAATGGCGGCGCGGACGCGGAAAACTCCGATGTCGGTGAGGGCGGGAATGCTACGCCGAAAAATGAAGTCGCCGCACCGGAGGACGGGAACACCGCCGCACCGGAAAATGGCGACGCTGCGCCGGAGAACAGGGTCGCCCCGCTGAGCGACGAGACTATCGTGGCCAGCGTCACCATCAACGGCGAGACGACAGAATACAGCAACATTTTCGCGGCGTTTGCATCAGTAGAAAAGGCAAGCTCCGCCACCGTCACGCTGCTGGACGATGTGTATCTGCGAGAGAATGAAGAAAGGCCAGCCTTTCCAGGCAAGATCGAGCTTCTAAACAACGTCAATATTACGCTGGACCTGAACGGACACACCATTACCCATGCCGACATCGGCTATACGGATTATAACACGGTGTCGGTCATTGACATGTGGGCCGGAACGCTCACCATTACAGGCGGCGGCACGATCCACGGAATGTATAATACCGCTGCGCTCTCTGTGTCCGGCGGTACGCTCACCATAGACGACGGAATCACGGTCAAGGGCGAGTTCGCCTACGGCGAAAAGGAATTCAACGGCATCAAAGTTGCCGACAAAGCCCGCGCCATCGCGGTCAAGAGCGGCACGCTTACGGTCAAAGGCGGTAGCTTCCACGGTGGCCTGAACGCGGGAACGATCTCCGGCGGGCATAAGATACAGATCTATGACGGTACCTTCATCGCCAATCCAGACACCCACAGCATCTATTACCCCGGATCGGGCCTCAGCGTAACGGGGCTGGTGGGCCATCTGAAGGATATGCTGGCAGGCGGATTTACCTACGGCGACGCAGACGGCAATCCCATCAACTACTTTGCCGCGGAGAACCGTACCATCGTCGGGAAAACCGACCGCAATTATCCCGAGGGAGTCTATCTGAACGCGACGACCGTGACCATCGTGGAGCATACCTCTCACCCCATTGACCGGGAGAGCGGAAAATGCTCCATCTGCGGCGCGCCCTGCGGCCACATCGAGACGGACAGCGACGGCCTGTGTACTGCCTGCGGCGACCGCATCATGTTCTGCGAGGCGGAGGGCAAGCTTTATAAGACCATTCAAACCGCGCAGGAGATGCTGAAGGAGCGGACGGATAACCCCGTCATCAAGCTGCTGGACAACTATGGATACGATGTGACCCTTCTGGGAACGGCCAACGGCTATACGCTGGATCTGAACGGCTTCCGGCTGACAGACGGACAGATGATCCTGTATACGGATCGGAACCTGACGATCATCGACAGCTCAGAGGCCAGGACCGGCAGTGTGGGCGCGCTGAGGGCAGACGGCGGCAAGGCCACCATACAGGACGGCAACTATGCGGAGATCATCGCTTCGTATGCAGACAGCATCAAGATCACCGGCGAGGGTACGGTGAAGATCAGGAAGATCCAAATGCTGGGCGATTACAGCGGCTCGAACAAGAAGGTAGTGGCCGACCTGCTGAATCCCGGCTACGCGGTCTATCTGGTGGATGAGAACGCGGGGACGGAAACGCTGGTGAACGGCTACTACAACATGTTCAATACCGGCAATCTGCAACAATATCTGCCCGGCCCGTACAAGGATGCCGACACCCATTTGGAGGACGGCCAGTACTACACGGTGAAGACCCACACCCACGACTTTGCCGACAGCAACCAGACCACCTGTGCGTGCGGAAAAACCTGCACCCACGACAGCGTGGACGCGAACGGCGTGTGCTTCGGGTGCGGCAAGGTGTTTACGGCCAAGGTGACGGACGATAAGGGCAATATGAGCTATTACGCCGACGGCTACTACCCCGACAGCGGCAACACCCGCTCCGGCCTTGACTTTGCCTTTGCGGCCGCGGCCACCGTTCAGCACCGTCACGGTGCTGAACGGCGACTCTGCCACGGCCTATCTGGACGGCGGCAAGGATCTGACGCTGGAGCGGCTTGGAACGTCCCGGAAAGTACAGGTGAGTGTCCGGGAGGAGACGCGGCTGATCGTATGGGAGGTGCCGGCGGCCACCGTATAGCTGCCCGCGCCCACGATATTGGGGAGCGTGGAAGGGGCATTCAGCCCGGAGGGCGTGACCCAGTTGACGGTATATGTGACCGTCAGCGGAGGGCCGGACGTCTGGGTAAAGGTGGTGTCCTCCAGAATGGTGACAGCGCTGCCGCCGGTATAGGAGGTGCCTGCCGCGTCCATCCAGTAGCCGTCAGGCAGCTTCGGCGTATCTCCCTGCAGCACCTGCTGCGTGGAGGTTTCGCCATCCAGATGGAGGAAGGTGGCGGTGACGTATTTCACCGCGTGGAAGATCATGGAGCCGGTAAGCATCATCCGCGTACCATTTTTCCGAACCACACCGTCGCTGCCGCGCCAGCCCTCCCAGCCGGAGGGTGTGTCCCGCAGGGCGTAGGCCGTGTTGGGAATAAGCCCCTCGTCCCGGGCATATTCCATGCCGTTTACATAGTAGGTCACGGTACAGGTGTCCGGCCTGGCATATACTGTGGTTTGGCCTGTGACAGTCACATCGGTGATGATATTGCCGTCGGCTTCCTCCCAGTGGCAGCCATTCAGGGTGGGCAGCGTGTAGCCAAGGCCGGATTCCACATAGCGAAAGCTGTTTCCGCCGTCGGCGGCGGAGTAGTCCAGCGTCAGAGTGTAGAAGTCGATAGGGGCGTAGGTGTAGTTCCAACCGAAGCCGGAGCGGGAACGGGAGCAGAGCAGCGCGTTGCGGACGCTGCTGCCGCTGCCGAAGGTTATGCTGCTGCCGGAGCTTCCGGCGGTGCTGGAAAAGTTGGTGGTGCTGCCGGCGGTGTTGTTGTAACGCAGGAAGTAGCCGCTGCTTTGCAGGGTGGACGAGGAAAGGGATCTGGCCTCCACCACGGCGGTATAGGCGTTGGCAGCGTTGGCCTTTGAGATGGAACGGGTGCCGCTTGCGGTCAGCGCCTTACTGCCGATGCAGGTGATGCTGCCATTCAGCCGGATGTAGAAATTTACAGTGTTATTGGCGGTGCTGGGCGTGTCGTTGACAGCCAGCAGTCCGATACCGCCGATCCACGGGGAAGCGTCTCCGCTGGTGCCGCCGGAGGAAGCGGTCTGTACCCGCAGATCCTTATTCAGCACCACGCTGCCGGAGCGCAGCAGGCTTTCCAGATTCCTGTCGCGGGTAGCGGCGATCTGCGTCAGCAGCAAATTGATGTCGTTGTCCGCCAGCAGCAGAGGGTAACAGTTGTTGGAATGGGTGTGAGCCTTTTGCCGGCAGACCAGCACATCGTTGATATAACACGACTCTGTGTGAAGGTGTTCGGTCATGCCGCAGCGGGGCTGTTGCTCCAGCGCTAACGCCTCCGTCACGGAGCCGAAGACCCGCAGGGCGGATAGAAGCAGCAGTACGCCCAGCGCGGCAAAAAGCCATATGTATTTGTTTTTGCCTTTTTCGTTGCTGTTCACGCGCAAATGCTCCGTTTCTTCTGCCTGTGGCAGGTATATCGGTCAGTTTACAAACAAAACCTTTCCCAGAATTCTGCCTGTGGGGATGGTGCCGATCTCCGTCAAACGGCTGTCCATGGACACGGCGCGGGCATCACCCATGACGAAGACATTGCCGGGCTGCACATAGTAGGGGAATGTAAGGTCACACTGGCCGATGGACTTTTCCACAAGATACGGCTCGTCCAGCAGCTGTTCGTCAATGAGGACGCTGCCGTCCTTTTCCACGGTGATCTGGCTGCCGCCCATGCAGATCACCCGTCGCACCAGAAGCTTATTATTGTAGTAGAAGGCGATCACATCACCGGCGGAAACCTTTCCGGTGCGATAGATCACCAGTGTCTGTCCGCTATGCAGCGACGGCTCCATGCTGTCGCCATAGTAACGGGCAATGTGGAGGACGTAGGTGAACACATTCAGCAGCAGAATGGCGCTGCCCAGCAGAATGGCGACGACCAGAGCGATGGTGGCGCCGCGGCTGCGTACAGGGCGTTCAGAGCGGGCTTCCGGCATAGATCCTCCTTTCCGGGTGATACATTTCTGCCCCCTTTTGTCATGACAAAAGGCAGTTTTCCCCCATGGGGGAAAACGATGATGTTCTTCTGCACACTGGGAAAAATAACATATCCGTTAAATAAGTAACGAAATTTGCTGATTGATGCGCACTTTTATCACATAATATCGGATTTTGCAAGAAGAAGCAATAAAAAGATTAACGTCATTTTTACAGAGCGAAAGCGTTTCCGATGAAAGGGAATTGTAAGATATGCACAAGAAAGAGCGGGCGATTTTTGAGAAAGGACGGTATACAGTGCGGTGCTCCGCCGCCCGCACAGATATGGGGGCTTCTTAAAAAAACCTTAATCTTTCCCTTGCTTGTTTCTTAATCCCCCTTTTGTTACCATAAAGGCAGAAAGAGAAGGAAGGATGTGCCTCGATGGAGACCGTATTGCGTACCGTCAACGCCGTGATCTCGGCGCTGTTTTTTGTCTGCTATACCTATCAGTTTCTCTACATCCCGCTGGTACTGGCGAAGAAGCCCAGACGTCCCTCCGCACCGGCCAAGCCCCATCGCTATGCGGTGCTGATTGCCGCCCGAAACGAGGAAAATGTGATCTCCGGTCTGCTGGACAGCCTTCAGGCACAGACCTATGACATGTCTCTGGTGACGGTGTTTGTAGCGGCGGACAATTGTACCGACCGCACCGCCGCCATTGCCCGCGCCCATGGCGCGGTGGTTTATGAGCGGTTCAACCAACGGAACGTGGGCAAGGGCTATGCGCTGGATTTCCTGCTTCAGCACATCGGCGCGGACGATCCGGAGGGCTTTGACGGCTATTTCGTGTTTGACGCAGACAATCTTCTGGCGCCGGATTACATAGAGCGGATGAACGGGATGTTCTCCGACGGACACGAGATCATTACCAGCTACCGCAACAGCAAAAATTTCGGCGGCAACTGGATCAGCGCCGGTTACGCCCTGTGGTTCCTGCGGGAGAGCCGCTATCTCAACGGCGCCCGCACCCGTCTGGGCAGCAGCGCCGCCGTGGGCGGCACGGGCTTCCTGTTCTCCCGGCGTATTCTGGACGAGAGCCACGGCTGGCGCTTCCATCTGCTCACAGAGGACATTGAGTTCTCTGTATACCATATCCTGCGGGGCGAGAAGATCGCCATTTGCGAGGACGCCGTGCTCTACGATGAACAGCCCACCGGTTTTCGACAGTCGGTGCGGCAGCGGCTGCGCTGGGCCAAAGGGTACATTCAGGTGTTCCGCAGGTACGGCGCTGCCTTGATAAAAGGCGCTGCCAAAGGCAGCTGGAGCTGCTTCGATATGTCCATGTCCATCCTGCCGGCCTTTCTTTTGACGGCGCTGTGTCTGCTGGCCAACGTCACCCTGTCGGTGCTGGGGCTGATGCAGGGGGATGGTCTGTGGTTTGCCCTCCGCTCTCTGCTGGAGTGTCTGGGCAGTATTCTGACCACGCTGCTGGTGCTGGGCAGCATCACTGTGGCGACGGAATGGCGGCACATTTATGCCCCGTCGTGGAAGAAGATCTTTTTTACGCTGACGTTTCCCCTGTTTATGCTGACATATCTGCCCATCTCCATGGCGGCGCTGTTCATGAAGGTGGAGTGGAAGCCCATTCACCACAGCGTGAACCTGTCCGCGCTGCCCTATCCCGCCGCGAAGAATTGACCTTGTGCAAATGGTGCGGCGGGGGTATGATAAAAGTATTACTCCTGTAGGAGGTTCATCTATGTATACCATTCTTGTCGTCGATGACGAAAAAGACATTGTCTCCGCGCTGGAGATCTACCTCAAGGCTGAGGGCTATCGTGTGTTGACCGCCTGCAACGGCAAAGAGGCATTGTCACTGGCCGCACGGGAGGATGTGCAGCTGATTCTCATGGATATTATGATGCCCGTCATGGACGGCCTTACCGCCATGGCGCGGCTGCGGCAGACCAGCAATGTCCCCGTGATCCTGCTGACGGCCAAGGGTGAGGATACCGACAAGGTACTGGGGCTGAACGTGGGCGCGGACGACTACATCACCAAGCCCTTCAATCCGGTGGAGATGCTGGCGCGGGTGCGCTCCCAGCTGCGGCGCTATCTCCAGCTGGGCGGCGGACAGCTGCAGCCCAGCACGCTGGCCATCGGCGGCATACGGATGGACGACAATGCAAAGACCGTCACCGTGGACGGTGATCCGGTGTCGCTGACCCCCAAGGAATATGACATTCTCCGTTTTTTGATGCAGAACGCCGGTACGGTGTTCTCCCCCGGCGAGATATACCGCCGGGTGTGGGAGAACGTGCCGCTGAACGCCGCGGGCGCCATCGCCGTACACATCCGGCACCTGCGGGAGAAGATCGAGATCAACCCCTCGGAGCCGCGGTATATCAAGGTGGTCTGGGGCAAGGGCTATAAAATGGAGGGTACCCGCACATGAAACGATTCCTGAGCAAAACATGGGCCAAGCTGATGGCCTTTTTCCTGACGCTGGTGTTCAGCGTGATGACGGCGCTGGGCGCGGTCGGGATCGGCGTGCTTGCCAGCTCCAACGTATTTTTGGACGGAGGCGCTGCGCTGCGCAAGTCGCTGTATGAAGAGTATTGCATGCGCGCCATCTACAGCGCAAACGATTTTCTGCACGATACGCTGGCCAACACGGGACTGCTGGCCGGCGACGGTACTCCGGATGACAGCGGGACAGATAACTGGGATCCCATCGAAGAAGAGCAGCGGCAGGTGTTGGAAGACCTGGACCTTGCCTTCGCCCGGAAATTCCCGCGGGAAAGCTCCGCCTGTCATCTGGCGGTGGTCAACAAGGATACCGGGGAGATCACCTTTGAAAACTTCGCGCTGACAGACAGCGACAAGCCGCTGTATTCTACGCAGGAGAGTTTTACATATACGGTTTCCGATGGACATAAGGTGGAGTTCAATTTTGCTGCCGACCTGCTGCGATTTGAGGATGCTCAGACGTATTTCGATCTGCTGCTTACCTGGCTGCTGAACCACACGGGACTGACGGTGTTTCTGACGCTACTGTTTTTGCTGCTGACGCTGCTGTGCTTCCTATTCTCCATGGCCTCCGCCGGACATTGGCCGGGACGGGAGGGGATCCACCTGACGTGGCTGGACAGGATTCCGGCGGATGTATTCCTCGGCGTGCTGGTGCTGGTGTCGTTGATGGGGTGGTATGAGAGCTATTATGATGTGGAAGCGCGGGTGATGCTGGCCGCTTTGCTGCTGCCGTTTCCGCTGCTGTTTCTGTGTGTCTTTGCTGCCCAGTGCAAAGCCGGAACGGTGCTGCGCGGTTCCCTGATCGCGCGGGTACTGCGCCTCTTGTGGCGTATCATAAAAGCCGTGACCCGATGGCTGTATCGCATTGCCGCCAGCCTTCCGCTGATCTGGAAGACCGCCGTGGTGACACTGGCGCTGTTCTTCATCGAAATGATCCTGATGCTGATCGGTCACGGCTTCATTGACGGCATTTTCCTGACGATCAAGCTGCTGGAGTTCCTGACCATCCTGTATATCGCCCTGAATCTCCGCACCCTGCAGAAGGGCGGCGAGAAGCTGGCGGAGGGCGATTATTCCCAGAGCATCGACACAAAGCTGCTGTTCGGTGACTTCAAACGCTATGGCCAGCGCATGAACGCGCTGCGCACCGGCATGGAGCGGGCAGTACAGGAGCAGACCAGGGCGGAACGGATGAAGACGGAGCTGATCACCAATGTGTCCCACGACATCAAGACTCCGCTGACCTCCATTGTCAACTATGTGGATCTGCTGCAAAAGGAGGACGTCCAGCCGGAGATCGCCCGAGAGTATATCGCTGTGCTGGATCGTCAGAGCCACCGGCTGAAAAAGCTGACGGAGGATCTGGTGGAGGCGTCCAAGGCATCCTCCGGCGCGCTGCCGGTGGAGCTTCAGTCCACAGATGTCACCGTGCTTTTTGATCAGATCGTAGGCGAGTATCAGGAGCGTTTGGCCGGCTGCCGCCTGACGCTGGTGACCCGCCCGCCGGAGAACCCCCTGTTTGTCCGCGCCGATGGCAAGCTGCTCAGTCGTGTTATGGACAATCTGGTCAGCAACATCTGCAAATACGCGCTGGAGGACACCCGGGTCTACGTTGTGGCCGCCAGCGATGAGGAAACTGTTACCATCAGCTTTAAGAACGTCTCCCGCGCGGAGCTGAACGTCACGCCCGATGAGCTGATGGAGCGGTTCGTGCGGGGCGACGCCTCCCGCCACACGGAAGGCAGCGGCCTTGGTCTGTCCATTGCCGGCAGTCTGGTGCATCTGATGGGTGGTACGTTTGCTCTCTCTATCGACGGCGATCTTTTCCGCGCCGACATTACCCTGCCCCGCGCCTAACATATGATGTAAAAAATCACCGGGTATCTCCGAAAGAAGCTATCCGGTGATTTTCTTTCTCTTGACAAAAAACAGGATTGTTGCATAATTGTTGTACCTACAACGATGTAGCTGCAACTTTTTAAGAATCCGGAGGCTGCCATGGATATTACAGAGCGGAAGATCACAAAAATCGCAAGGGAAGCGGAAAAGCTGGTGCTGCGCACGCTGCGGGAAAAGGATGTGGGTACGGCGGAGATCGACCTGATCCATGCGCTGCGCCATAACCCGGGCTGTACGCAGGCGGCGCTGGCGGAGCTTTTACACGCCGACAAGGCTGCCATTGCCCGGCGGACAAAAAATCTGGAGATGAAGGGGTATCTTATCCGCAGGGACGCCCCCAATGACCGGCGCAGCCAGCTGCTGTATCCCACGGAGAAGGCAGAGAGCCTGAGATCCTCCAAGGCGGAGATCGAAGCGTCTTTTTATGAATATCTGCTGCACGGATTGACACAGGAGGAAGCTGCCGCCTTTGCGGTGACCCTGGACAAGCTTTACAGGCTGTCCAAGGCGGAAAGCAGGGCGGGGTTCCCGCACTTTCGGGAGACCATGGGGGGGGAGCCGGACGATGAAGCGTGACAGGGGATTCTGCCCGGATCGGATCGGTTCTTATTTTCGCATGGAATGGCTGCCGTTGGTTCTTGTGATGGTATCCGGACTGTTCTACAACGTGGGTCTGCTGGCCGGGCCGTGGTTTGAAGGGCGGCTGGCACAATGCCTTGCCGATATTCTGAGGGGCAATGAGACGGCCATCAGAATGGCGGAGCTGGTGCTTGGCTATATCGCGGTCACGCTGGCGGTGCAGGCTGCGCGTTTTATCAAGCGCTTCTACGTCCGCCGCTTTGCCAACAACATCAACCGCCGGATGAAGGGCGTTCTGTATGCCAATCTGGTGCGGAAAAGCCGTTCCGATCTGGAGCAGGAGGGAGCGGGCGAGCTGATGACCAAAGCTATCTCGGATGTGGATGACTGCGTGGAGGGGATGCGAAAATTTACCACCGAGGTTTTCGACACCGGCGTGGCGCTGGCCGGTTATGCGGTGATGCTTTTTCTGTACGATTGGCGTCTGGCGCTGTTGAGCCTGCTGTTCACACCGGCATCCTATGTCTGCGCGGCGTGGATGAAAAAACCGGTACAGCGTGCGGGAGCTGCCTGCAAAAAGGCAGCGGCGGCGCTTCGCACGGCCACACTGGATCGCGCACAGAACGCCGTGACCTACCGGATCTGCGGCTGTGAAAGCGCCCGGGAGGAGCAGTACGAGGGTGCGTTGAGCGCCTATGAAAAAGCCGCTGTGCGCAGCAATGTGTGGCAGTCGGCGCTGCCGCCGCTGTATCTGGCCGTATCGGAAGCGGGTGTGTTGTTTATCCTGTGGCTCGGGGCAAAAAACGTCCTGGGGACGGGATGGAACGCATGGGACATTGCGGCATTTACCACCTTCCTCTCCTGCTTTACCAAGCTGACGGCCAAATCCTCCAAGGTGGCCAAGCTGTTCAACGCGGTGCAGAAGGCGGAGGTCTCGTGGAAGCGCATCCGGCCGCTGATGAAAACGCCGGAGGAGCTGGAGCCGCTGGCTGTTCCGGCACCTGCCGATGTAACGTTGGAAAACCTGTCCTTTGCCTATATGGATACGCCGGTCTTCTCCGGCCTGACGATGACAGCCCATCCCGGCGACATCATCGGCGTTACCGGGCCGGTGGCCTGCGGAAAATCCACTTTTGGCCGGGTGTTCCTGTGCGAAGCACCCTATGGTGGCTCGGCGCAGTTCGGCGGGAAAGAGCTTTCCACCCTTACGCCGCGGCAGATCGCTGCTGTCGTCGGGTATCTGGGGCATGATCCGGAGCTCAGTTCCGATACGATCCGGAACAATGTTCTCTGCGGAAGCGGGGAGGACGTCATGCCGTATCTGACCGCAGCTGCGCTGCGGGAGGAAGTTCTGCGCATGGAAAACGGAGCGGATACCGTGATTGGCAGCGGCGGCGCCCGCCTTTCCGGCGGGCAGGCGCAGCGGTTGGCGCTGGCCAGGACTCTTGCCCACCCCAGACCAGTCCTGATCCTGGACGATCCGTTTTCTGCGCTGGATCGCGGCACCGAGGATGCCGTGTTTGCGGCGCTGCGAGCCTATGCAAAGGATAAGGTGGTGTTTCTGATCTCCCACCGGCTGTACCATTTTCCGCAGATGCAGAAGGTGATCTTTATGGAGGATGGCAAAACCGTCGTCGGTACTCACGGGGAACTGATGGCGTCTGTGCCGGTGTACCGCCAGCTGTATGAAAGCCAGACGGGAGGGGAGCAGGTATGAAGAACAGAGAAAAGAACGGTGTGTTCGCCGCCATCCGGACGGCGGCGGCAACGCACCGTTTGCTCACGGTGGGTACACTTTTGTGCGTGGCGGCATCTGTCGCCGCATCACTGGTGCCGCCGCTGCTGCTGGAGCGCGTCATCGACCGGCTGGCCGGTGGTATTCCGGTAAGTTTTCTTGTAGTGCTGCTTTATTTTGGCAGCCTTGCGATGGAAGGCGTGTTTTCCGCGGCGCAGGAGAGCCTGTTGGTTTTGTTTGGACAGAAAATGACCCACGCACTGCGGGCGGAGATGTCCCGGAAGTTGACGCGGCTGCCTGCCGGAGCGCTGGCAGATCAGAAACCCGGCGAGGTGGCTGCGCGTTTTTCCGGCGATGTGGACACTGTGGAGGCGCTGTTTACCTCTGGTATCATCAGCATGGCGGCGGATGCCTGCCGCATCCTCTCTATCATGGCCGTCATTGCCGTAAAGAATACCGGCCTTGCGCTGGTGCTGATACTGGTGCTGCCGCTGTTCGCCGTATTCACCCGCCAAGTGCAGAAGAGGATGCTGGCTGCGCAGCTGGACAACCGCCGTGCCGTTGCCGCCGTGTCCGGTCAGGTGCCGGAGACGCTGCGCAATATCCGCACCATCCACGCCCTTGGGATGGAGGATTACATGGAGCGCCGCTATGACCGGCGCATCGGCGGCAGCTACGCCGCCATGGAGCGCACCAACTTTTATGACGCGGTCTATTCGCCGGTGGTGCTGCTGCTGAACGCTGTTGTAGTAGGCGTCGTCATGCTGCTCTCCGCCTCTGGTAAGGCAGAGATCCTGACCCTGTTCGGCATGTCGGTGGGTACCTCGGTGGCGGTCATCAACTATATCTCCCGCATTTTCGCGCCGATTGAAAGTCTTGGCATGGAGATCCAGACGATTCAGTCGGCTATGGCGGGCGTCAAGCGGATCGATGCGTTTCTTGCCCAGCCGGAGCGTACCGTTCCCCAAAAGCGGGAAAAGGCGGCGCGAGGCGATGTAGAGCTGTCTCATGTGACCTTTGGATATGGAGACAGAAACGTTTTGAAGGATTTTTCCCTGACGGTCAGGCAGGGAGAGCAGGTCACCCTGATCGGCCGGACGGGTGCAGGGAAAAGCACGGTGTTCAAGCTGCTGCTGGGGCTTTATCCGCCGCGATCCGGCACGGTCACCATTGGCGGCGTGGAGGTTTCGGATATTCCGGATGGACAGCGGCGGAGCTGTATCGGCTGCGTGGAGCAGCATTTCTCCCGCGTGCCGGGAACCGTGCTGGAGCAGATCACGCTCGGCGATCCGCAGATCACCGAGACAATGGCGAAAAAAGCCGCGCGTCTGGCCGGGATCGATTCCGCCATCCAGGCACTGCCGGAGGGCTACGCTGCGGTGTGTACGGAGGGCTTGTTCTCGCAGGGAGAGTGGCAGCTTTTGTCCATTGCCCGCGCCGTGGCGGCGGATCCCGCGATACTCCTTCTGGATGAGATCACTGCCAATCTGGACGCGGAGACCGAAGCTCGCGTGCTGGAGGCCTTGCGCCATGCGTCCGAGGGACGCACCGTTCTCTCTGTTTCCCATCGCATTTATGAAAACCTTGGCGGCAGAACGGTGGAGATCAAGACGCAGATGCAGTGAGACAGCATCTGGCTTCAGGATGCGGAAAGTAGGATGGTAGAACCGAAACAGGCTGCCTCCGGCATTGTGCCGGAGGCAGCCTGTTCTTGTAATCCAGCCTGAGAGACCTGTGCCATCATACCGCCTGCCGCGATCATGGCCATGTAATAGAAGAAGCCCGCCATCAGACCGGAGTAGGCCGCCCAGCTGTGCAGCCGTTTTTTTTGATGCCAGCAGGATCGTAGGTACGGCGAAATAGGCCACAGTGGAGAATTCCACCGGCAGCAGCACCGCGCCCTTGAGAAAAGGATATACCACACCATAACGCAGCAGATTGCCGCCCAGCAGCACCGCGCACAGGGGGAATATCACCTTTCTGCGTCGGCTCTCCGGACATTTACACAGCTGATAGGCCGCCACATTGATGCAGCCGAAGAACACCAGCGCCACCGCATTCATGCCGAGCATGGAACCTTCACCTCAATTCGCGAACCAGCCCCAGACGTGCCAGAACTGGAGGCTTCCGGCGGACAGGGCGCAGACCGCATAGGACAGCACGAAGCAGGCGGCGAACAGCGCCAGCGCGATCAGCGCTATGGTACGCAGGCGGTGCTTCGTCTTGGCGGAGAACTGCGGGCTGATGGGCAGCGGCGGCAGCACGGCCAGCCCGGAAGCGTTTGCCAGCGCGTTGTGCTGAAAGCGTCCGAAGGAGCGGATCAGTTGCCGCAGGAACGCCCCGTAATAGACGCAGCCTACTACAAACAGCGCCGTAAGCGCCAGCAGACTCAAACCCAGAACCGCGCCGCACCAGTAGGGCATAGCGGGGATCAGCCCATGGATATTCAACCCGCCCAGCAGGCAGACCGCTGCCACCCCAAAGGACAGCGCCGCGGTGGCCAGTACGATGCCGAAGCCTGCCAACAGCAGGAAGAACAGCCCAGCGAACACATCGGCAAATCCCAGACCGATCACCGTCAGCGGCTTGCTGCCGCTCTTTTTCTGCGGCGTGCGCTCCGCTTCGTCAAACTGTGCCGCCAACATGGCAGGATTCCCCAGTCGTGCGGCAATCTCCTCCTCAAAGAAGCCGTCCGCCAGTTTCAGGTCGAAGTGCTGCCGGTATTCCTCTACAATATCCGCCGCGTCAGCGACATTTCACTTTTCCAGATCTTCGCTGAGTTTGTTCAGAAATTCAGCCTTTTTCATGGTCGTCATCCTCCTTCAAAAGCGCACGGACGGTCTCGGCAAACCGCAGATACTCCGCCCGATCCATGTTGTATACATCCTCGCCCAGCTGTGTCAGCTTGTAGTATTTCCGGGGCGGGCCGCCGCTCTCCTCCTGTAAATAGGTAGTCACAAGGCCATCGGCCTTCAGCTTGCGCAGCAACGGGTACACCGTGCCGTCTGCGATGTCAATGTGTTGGGACAGGTATTCGGAGATCTCATAGCCGTACCGATCCTGCTTCCGCAGCAGTGACAGCACACACAGCTCCAGCACGCCTTTTTTATATTGCGGATTCATAGGCAGCTCCTCTCCGTTGCTTTTCTTTACACTACTACGTTATATTCAATAGTTTGTATTTGTCAATACTGGACTTGAAAAAAGCAAAAAAAGAAGGGCTCCGTTTTCCGGATATTTTCCGGAAAACGGAGCCCTTCTTCTGTTACAGTCCCAGACTTTCTACCCATTTCTGCACGGCGGCGGCACTTTCGCGGCTGCTCAGGCGTTTGCCGGGGCGCCACTTTGTCTCCTTGGAGCAGGCGGCCTTCAGGATGTCCTCGCCTCCCATTCCGCTGCCGCCGGAGGTGGCGAAGGGAATGACGGTCTTGCCGGAGAAGTCATAGCTCTCCAGAAACGTTTCGATGATGCGGGGAGCCTGATACCACCAGATCGGGAACCCCACGAACACCGTGTCATACTGCGTCATGTCTGTGACCCTGCCCGCGATGGCGGGGCGGCTCTTGGGGTCATTCATCTCAATGGTGCTGCGGCTCTTTTTGTCCATCCAGTCAAGGTCAGCGGCGGTGTAGGCTGTCTCCGGCGTGATCGCAAAGAGGTCGCCGCCGGTGACACCGGCAATGGTTTGTGCCAGCTTCGCGGTCTGGCCGCTGGCGGAAAAATAGGCAACTAAGGTTTTGCTCATATTCGTATCCTCCCAGAATTTGTATTCATTTCAGATTGGCGTATTCCGCGTCCGTGACCGGCTCACACCACTCGTTGCGGGTATCTTCTCCCGGAACCTCTGCCGCAATGTGGCTGAACCACGAATCGGCTTTTGCTCCGTGCCAGTGCTTTACCTCCGGCGGAATGGTAATGACTGTTCCGGGTGTCAGACTCACGGCGGCCTTTCCCGCCTCCTGATACCAGCCCTCGCCGGCCGTGCAGATCAGGATCTGTCCGCCGCCCTTGGCGGCGTGGTGGATGTGCCAGTTGTTCCGGCAACCCGGTTCAAAGGTCACATTGGCAAGAAAGACCGTGGACGCGCCCGGCTGGGTCAACGGTTTCAGATAAGACCGACCGGTAAAATACCGGGCATATGCCTCGTTGGGCGCGCCGATCCCGAAAGCGTCCTGCTTCTCAAACGCCGCTTTATCTGCTGTTTTCATCGTATACACGCTCCTTTTGTTTTTATGTTGTGGGATCTGATCAGTCTAAACCGTCCGCCCAGCTCTGCCCATCCGCCGCGTTGGCGCCGGACGCGAACCGCTGGCCGGTCAGCCAATCGGCATCAGGCGCCAGAGTCTGAAGACCGTCAAGACTTCCGTCGATGCCGCTGCCGCCGGAGGTGCAGAAGGGGACAATGGTCTTGCCGGACAAGTCATAGCTTTCCAAAAACGTATAGACGATCTTTGGCGCACGTCCCCACCAGATCGGATAGCCGAGAAATACCACGTCATATTCGTCCATATTGCCCACGCTGCCGGAAATGGCGGGGCGGGCGGAATCATCGTTCTGCTCCCGGTTGGCTCGGCAGTTATCGGTGTTATAGTCCAGATCGGCGGATGTATAAGGCTGCTGCGGCACGATCTCGTAGAGATCGGCGTCCAGTGCCGTTTGCAGAGCTTCCGCGACGGTCTTTGTATGTCCGGTGGCGGAAAAATAGACTACCAGTATCTTGCCGCCGGTGCTTTCCGGCGTACCGTCAGCAGGTGCGGGATCGGCGGCGTCTGCCGGAGTGCTGTTTTTTGGCTCGTCAGCGGTACCGTTGTTGATGTTCTCTGTGCCGCAGGCGGCCAGCGTCAGAAGCAGCGCTGTGGTCAGCAGCAGGGAAAACAGCTTCTTCATGGGGTCACACTCCTTTTTCCTTTTGAATCTCATGACGCAGGTGATCCAGCCGTTGAAGCTTTCGCTCATAAAAGTGGATTTCCGCTAAGGTCGCGTCCCGCTTTTCTTCTACCATCCACAGCCTTTGCTTGCCGCTGCCCGGCTGCTCCAAAAGCAGACGCATATAGGTCTCCGCTTCTTCTGCGGTAAAGCCGATGTCGTGCAGCGTCATGATGGTGCTGAGCCGCTCCAGATCCTTGTCGTCGTATTGCCGGATACCGCAGACCGGTTTTGCCGCGCCGCACAGTCCCCAGCGTTCATATTCGTCAAGAATGTGGGATGGTATACGGTAGCGTTGGCTGGCCTCTTCTTTTGTCATGTCCCTCACTCCTAAAACGCAATACAGGCATCCGCCCCGGATACCTGTATTGTATAACAGATTTTCCACGATGTCGAATACCTGTTTTGAAAAGCGAGAAATGCTCAAATTGTATTTTTGATAAAGCGGAGGAACTGCTCCGCCGCCGGGGATCCGGCCTGATCCTTTTTCCACGCCAGTACTGTTCCTGTTTCCAGCTTTGGAGAAAGCGGCACAAATGTCAGTGCGTCGGAAATATTGCCGAAATCAAAGCACAGCGCCGCGCCGACACCGTTTTTCACCATGTTGGCAGCGTTCAGGATCAGATTGAAGGTGGCGGCCACCTCGATTTTCTCATAGGCATCGCCAAACCAGCCCGCCAGTTCATTGCGGACGGTCTCGCGGCCGCTGATGAGAAGCGGAACACCCAGCAGATCCTTTGGGGTGATGGACGTGTTCCGCGCCAGAGGATGCTCCTTGGGCAGCAATACGCCCCAGCGATCCTTTTGCGGCATCCGCAGAAAGGCATAACGGCCAATATCCACCGGCTCGGCCAGCAGTCCCATATCCAGCAGACCCTTTTCGATGCGCTCCTTCACATCGTCGGCGATGGCGCTGTAAATGCGGAACTGTACCAGTGGGTGCAGCCCGCGGAACGCCCGGATATGCTCTGACAGAAACGTCATGGCGGCGGACTCACCGCAGCCGATGGCGACCTCGCCGGTCAGCTTTGTTTCGTGGTGCTGCAATTCCCGTTCCGCCTTGTCTGCCAACTCCACGATCTCCTGCGCCCTGCGGCGCAGCAGCATCCCGTCGTCCGTCAGTATAACGCGGTACTGGCTGCGGCGAAAGAGCTTGACGCCCAGCTCCTCCTCCAGATGCATCAGCTGACGGGAAAGCGTCGGCTGTGTCACATGGAGCAGCGCCGCCGCTTTCGTAATATTTTCCTCCCGCGCCACGGCGAGAAAATAGCGTAAAACACGCAGCTCCATAACGACCACCTCTCAAAAATCATAGCGCAAAGCAGGTATTTTTGCAAGTCAAATATGCGTTATGCGCAATTACAAGCAAGGCGATGCGCAGAGACACACAAAAGACTGTTAGTTATACTGATGTATAATGTTATGTTTCATAGCTTTACTTTTCCTGTTAAATATTCTACGATATAAGCACAAAAGGAAAACAACGCCAAACCAACAAAATAAAAATTATTCTTTCAGGAGGAATTTATCATGAAAAACATCAATGCCTACATCCTGACCGCTATTGTCTCTCTCGTTCTGGTGGTCGCCACCTCTTTCCTGATGACTGCCGCTGATGAACCGATCCGTCAGGCCGGTTATTATCTGCCTGTAGTGTTCGGTGCCGTGGCCGCTTGGGCCACCGGTAAGGCCGGCCTGCTGGAGCTGGACTACGAGGAGCGCAGCGCCCGCCGCAGTGTTCACGCCGCCGCGTAACGCAGACCGCAGAGCTTGTTTTCTCCCGGTAAGGCTTTATACAAAAAAGATGACACGTTCGCGTGTCATCTTTTTTGTATATCATCGCGCGGCAAGGGCTGTCCGTATCGATCGGTGGTAGCTGCTGCGGCAATAAACGGAAGCGCATGGTGATCCGCTTTATGCTTCGGGCGGTTCTCTGCCGTCCAGTTTTTGGGGTTCGTGTCATCTGGGGAGAGACCTGCACAGACGCGGTCACGACCGCTATCCAAAGCGGCTATCGGATGATCGATACGGCGGAGGCTTACTGCAACGAAAAGGAGGTGGGCGAAGGGATCAAACGCAGCGGCATCGACCGCGGGGAACTGTTTCTCGTCACAAAGGTGAACTTCAGATCCTATGAAAATGCGGAGCAAGCGGTGGAGCGGTCACTTGCGGCGCTGCAGACGGATCATATCGACCTGCTGCTTCTGCATTGGCCGTTCGGCAACTACTATGCGGCGTGGCGCGTTCTGGAGAAGCTGCACGCGGACGGAAGGGCGCGCGCCATCGGTGTGCCAAACTTTGAGCCGGATCAGCTCCTCGACCTGATCGCCTACAACAAGATCGTTCCGGCAGTCAACCAGATCGAAACCAACCTCTATTGCCAGCGTGGAACCGAGCGGGGCTGGATGGACAAAAAGCAGGTGGCACATATGGCCTATGCTCCGCTGGGGCAGGGGAACCGGAATGAAATGTTCAGCGAACCTGCTGTGCTTGGCCTTGCCGAAAAATATGGGAAAACACCGGCACAGATCATGCTCCGATTTCTGACGCAGAAGGGTGTGGCCGTCATCCCCAGAAGTACAAGACCGGAGCATATCCAAGAGAATTTTGAGTTGTTTGACTTTGTATTGACTGCCGGAGAAATGGCGCAGCTTTCCGCGCTGGACAGGAAAGAGCCGTTGATCGGCAGACCGGAAACGCCGGAACTGGTGGAGTTTTCACTGACGTGGTGAAGGAAATGGATCAGACCCCTGTATAAGAGCACAAAAGAGCGGGTACCGGATTACCGGTACCCGTTCTTTTGCGGTTATCCTATGCACGCCTCGAAGTAGCTTTGAATGGTTTTCATCCGCTGGCTTTGCGCCACATGGAAGGGGCAGCGGCTGTCACAATGGCCGCAGGCGATGCAGTCTCCGGCACGCTTTTCCAGCGTCAGATAGTGCTCGCGCGCCAGTGCGTCGCCCTGCCGGGCAAGGTCGTAGTATTTGTTGATGAGGGCGATGTCCAGTCCGGCGGGACAGGGGTGACAGTGCTTACAGTAGACGCAGCGGCCTGCCGCGGCGGCGGGAGCCAGCTTCCCCAGACAGGAATAGTCCCGTTCTGCCTCCGGTGCGTCAAAGAAGGACAGTACCTGACGCATTTCCTGCTCATTGCCGAAGCCGGGCAGCACGGCAATGACGCCGGGCTTGTCCAGCGCGTATTGGATACACTGCTCGCGGGTCAAGGAAACGCCGAAGGGAGATTGGGCAGCGTCCAGCAGCTGGCCGCCGCAGAAGGGCTTCATGACGGTGATGCCTACGCCCTCTCGCTGGCAGCGGCAATAGAGGTCGTAGCGCTCACTGCTTTCACCGATGCCGTAGTCGCCGCGGCCATAGTCATAGGCGGGGTTGATGCTGAACATCACCACATCCAAGATGCCCATATCCAGCACTTGGTGTACCAGCGCCGGAGTGTGGGAGGACAGGCCGATGTGGCGGATGATGCCCTGCTTTTTCAGGTCAAGAACGTAGTCCAGCACGCCGCCGGCCTGATAGGCGGCAAGATCGCCCGCCTCGTCCAGACAGTGAAGGAAGCCCACGTCGATGTAGTCGGTTTGCAGGTTTTTCAGCTGCCACGCCACGGATCTTTTGATCTCGGCCAGATCCGTCGTCCAGCCATATTCGCCGGAAGTGTAATCCGCGCCGAAATGGATCTGGAGATAGACCTTGTGGCGAAGTCCCTGCAGCGCCTTTCCGTAGGCGGCAAAGATGGCGGCGTGTCCGCCGGCCATGTCGAAGTAGTTGATGCCGTTGTCAATGGCGGCGCGGACGGTGGCGATGATCTCCGCCTCCGGCTGTGCGCCGATGACGGAGGAGCCCATGCCGATGACACCGATTTTTTCTCCGCCGTGAGGCAAAATACGGTATTCCATGGGAACCTTCCTTTCTTAATACAGTTCGTGGGGCTTGTAGACCCGCCGTTCCAGCGCGAAAATGCGGTCGCTGAATTCTCCCACGGACAGGTCGGAGAGAACTTCACGGTAGATCTCCATGCGGCTGTCGATCACGTCGATGTGAGACAGCAGCTCTGCCTCGGCAAACAGCGGACGCACGGCGGCGCCGAACTCCGGCTCACCGTGATGGGACAGGATCATGTGCTGCAGCAGGGTGGACTTGTCCTTGGGAAGACCCAGCTCCTGCGCCGCGTCCGCCACCTCCTGTGCGCCCATGACCAGATGCCCCAGCAGCTGTCCATCGGTGGAGTAGTTGGTCACCAGACCAAGCTGGGAAAATACGAATTCCCGAGCCTTGGCAAAGTCGTGCAGCAGCGTGCCTGCCAGCAGCAGGTCGCGGTCGATGACCGCATGGTACTGTCCGGCCAGAAAGTCAGCCAGTGTCAGCATATCCACGGTGTGCATCAGCAGGCCGTGAAGAAAGCCGTGGTGGACGCTTTTGGCGGCGGGGATCTGTTCCAGCTCGGCCAGATGCCGCTTCAGCATCTCGCGGCAGAGGGCCTGATAGTCGGCGTCACGCATACTGTTCACAGTGTCATGTATCTTTTGCAGATAGGCGCCGGTGTCAATGGGAGCCACCGGCACCAGCGCACCCAGTTCCACCGGATCGTCAGGGGTGCGCAGGCGGATGCGGTCAATGACGATCTGACGGCTGCCGCGATATTCCGACACCGTTCCCCGCAGCTTGATGATCTTCCCTTCATCGGCCACGCCGATGGGGCCGGTGTAGTCCCATACCTTTGCGTCTATCACGCCGGAGGTATCCGACAGGGACGCGCTTAAAAAGGGCTTGCCTGCCGCGGTGGTTTTGGGATAGGCTCCCTTCAGGAGATAAAAGCCCTCTACCTCGTCGCCGCTGCGCATATCCGCAATTTTTTTGTTGTATTCCATATCCATCGTCCTTTCCGCTTTCGGTTCTTGCTTCCGGTATTGTGATAGCGAAGCATGGTGAAGGCGTCAAGCCGTTCGCCATGCGCTGTTGTCAGTTTGTGATGTGTTTGATCCGCTCCAGATCGCCGCTGCACAGCGCGTCCATGTTGCGGAAGATCTTGTCTGCGTCCCAGTCCCACCATTTGAGCGTCAGCAGGTAGTCCGTCAGTTCCCTGCCGAAACGGGGGCGGATCACCCGGCAGGGATTTCCGCCTGCAATGCAGTAGGCGGGAACGTCCCGTGCCACCACTGAATTGGCGGCAATGATGGCACCGTCGCCGATATGGATGCCCGGCATCACGGTGACGTTCTGACCGATCCATACATCGTTTCCCACTACCGTGTCTCCCTTCAGCGGCAGGTCGGTCAGAGCGGGGGCGAAGGCCTCCCATCCGCCGCCCATGATATTGAAGGGGTATGTGGTGACGCTGTTCATCCTGTGGTTGGCGCCGTTCATAATGAATTCGATCCCCTTTGCGATGGCGCAGAACTTCCCGATGATGAGCTTGTCTCCCAGAAATTCGTAGTGGTGGGTCACATGCTCCTCAAAGCGTTCCGCGCCGTCTATATCATCGTAATAGGTGTAATCCCCAACGATGATGTTGGCACGGGTAATGACGTTTTTGATATAGACGACCTGCTTGATGGTCTCATTAGGGTGAATGCTGTTGGAATCCGGCCCTGTCATAGTTGTTCTCCTTTCACGCGATCCGGGGGGGGCTGGACTGCCGCTTAGAACAGATCCAGCATATTGTCCAGATAGAGCGCTTCCCGTACATGGAGGCGGTATTCCGGTTTGGTCAGGTAATATAGCAGAAATTCAAGGATCAGCGCACTGCCAAGGCCGCGCCCCTCGATCTTGAATTGGGTGAAGCCCATGGGCAGATAGCGGCTGCGGATGGCGTCGATGCCGATAAAGCCGGGGTTCTCCATGACTTTGGAGAAACGGTAGCCGTCGGCGGCATCCGGCGCGGCGCAGCGGTGCTCCGGGCCATCCTCCCCCAGATTCTTCCGGCTGACCGCCTCATAGCAGGCCTTACGGGCCTGACAGGTAAAAGAGCAGCACTCGTTGCAGAGAAATTCCACCTTTTCCCGCAAAACCGGCGGCAGCGTATCCCATTGCCCCCACGCCGGATTCAGCCGGAAATCCGGTACCACATACCGGAACTCCTCCCGCGCCAGCTCCCGCCGGAGGGCGGAGAAGTCCGTCAGGACTTTGGTGGTGGAAGAGACGAAATAAAGTCCCGAATAGGTTCGTTTCAGATAGTCCAGCAGCAGCTCCGAATGGACAATAACGCCGTTCTGTACGCCGCTGTTTTTCTCAAACAGGCGGCACAGGGCGTTGCATCCGGGGTCGGAGAGATGCTCCGCTCGCAGCAGGGAGTTGCTGAAGGTCAGCCGCGCCGAAATGCCGTATTCCTGCGTCAGCGCCAGCACATCCTCTGCTGCCTGCGTGCCGGATCCCACGCGGCCGCCGCCCCAGAGACAGACCTCCGGCGCACCGTAGAGGGATCCGATGGCGCACCAGTCATAGAAGTACTCCCTGTGGCTGCGAAACAGCGGCAGAAACCGCCGGTACAGCTCGTAAAACGAAAAGAGCCCGGGGAGGTGATAATAGGCAATAGGTCGTTCCATGTGTTTCATAGGGGATACGCTCCTACAGCGGTTTACGTTCAAAGTCCCTCCGGCGCGTTGCCGGCGAAGCCCTCGCCCATGATCTCGTGGGCGTCGCAGACGATCACAAAAGCGTCGGGGTCGGCGTTTTTGACGATGGCCTTGACGGTGACGATCTGGCTGCGGCTGAAGGCGCAAAGGATCACGTTTTTCGATTGGCCGCTGTATCCGCCGCGTCCCGGCAGCAGTGTTACGCCGCGATCCAGTGCCAGCAGCTTTTCCGTAATGGCCGCATACTGCTCCGAAATGATATAGGCCATTTTTGCACCGCTGCCGCCGTACACCACCCAGTCCGTCAGTTTGGAGATGATGAACAGCGCCAGCATGGCGTACAGCGCCTGCGTCAGATCATGGAACACGGCGGCGTAGGAGAGAACTACCGCACCGTCCACACACAGGCACAGCGTCCCGATGGAGATGGCGGGAAATTTCAGCTTCAGCAGCCGCGCCGCCAGCTCGCTGCCGCCGGTGGTGGCGCTCTGGCGCATCAGCAGACCGCAGCTCAGGCCGATCAGCACGCCGCCGTAAACGGCGGCCAGCATGGGTTCCATGGGTGCGAAGGTGTAAAACTCCGCCAGCGCGTCCACCATGACGGAGCTGAGAAGGGTGGCGTACAGGGTGGCAAACAGCCATATTTTCCCCACCTTTTTCCAGCTGAGTACAAACAACGGCAGGTTCAGCACGATGACCGTGATACCGATGGAGGCTCGAGGGAAAAAGTGGTTGATGATCTGTGCGATGCCGGTAAAGCCGCCGACGCTGAGATGGTTGGGCGCGAAGCACCAGTTAAAGCCCACGGCGTACAGTGCGCAGGACAGCGTGATAATAATGTATTGCACGATGATGGTCTTTGCGGTTCCTTTCATGGAAGCATCCTCCTCTTTCCTACGGATATGCTGCTATCATGTTACCGAAAAAAGAGGCGCTTGTCAATCGGAGAGCGGCGGGAAGGGGAGAAAGGTCTGCTTTGATGATGTTGCTTGCGGATGCGCTGTGTTTTCGCCCCGCGACACGGCGCCGTCAGAATGCACAGGAAACGGGAGTGGAAGAACGCAAGAGTATGCAACATCAAGCGAGAGAGAAACCGCTCCCGACACACAAAAGGCTCCCAACGGGAGCGAGAACACAGAAAGGATGAATGACGATGAAAAAGATGATTTCTCTGCTGCTGGCGCTGGCAATGGCGCTGTCTCTGGTAGCCTGCGGCGCAGGCAATGACGCGCAGAACGATGGTGCCGACGGTACGGACGCCGCGCCGGCCAATGCACTGGAACAGATCAAGGCGGACGGTGTCCTGACCGTGGCGCTCAGCCCCGATTTTTCCCCCATGGAGTTTGCGGACTCCTCTAAGACCGGACAGGATCAGTACGTTGGCTTTGATGTGACGTTGGCCAAGTACATTGCCGAAAGCCTCGGCGTAGAGCTGCAGATCGAGGCCATGGGCTTTGACGCCAGCCAGACCGCCGTTTATACCGGCAGCGTCCCCATGAGTATTTCCGGTTACTCCTGAACGGAGGAGAGAGCCCAGAACTATGAGATCAGCGACTACTGCTATGCCGGCGAAAACGAGACCGAGCAGGTGCTGCTGGTGAAGAAGGACGATGCCGCCAAGTACACCAAGGCGGAGGATTTCTCCGGTGTGGACGTGGGCGCCCAGAACGCCTCGCTGCAGATGGATCTGCTGACCAGTCAGCTGCCTGACGCTCATGCTGTTCCCATCGGCGACATCGCCGTGGGCATCATGGAGCTGAAGAGCGGTAACATTGAGGCCATGGCTGTAGCCATCGGCAATGCCAAGATGATCATAGACACCAATCCGGAGCTGGTGATTGCGACTGGCAGTTTGCGGTGGATGAGAAGTACGAGGCCAATGTGATCCTTGTGAGCAAGGGTGAGACGGAGCTGCTGGCTGCCGTGAACGAGGCGCTGGCAAAGGCCAAGGCCGACGGCCTGTACGGTCCGTGGTATGACGAGGCTGTGGCGCTGGGCGAAAGCGAGAACGCCAAGGAGCTGACGCTGGACTAAACGGAAACGATCCTGCGGGCGGCGGATACAAAAGCTTGTATCCGCCGCCCGCCTGAAATAAGGAGATGCCCATGAAATTCATCGACTTTGAAAAGCTGGCTGCTCTGTTCCTGAAATACTGGGACAAGTTCCTCATCAGCGGCGTGGAGTATACGTTGGCACTGGCGGCCATTACGGTGGCCTTCGGCACAGTGTTCGCCTCGGTGCTGGCGCTGATGAAAATGTCGAAGATACCGCCTCTGCGCTGGCTGTCCACCATCTATATCGAGATCATCCGCGGAACGCCCATGCTGCTGCAGCTGTACTTTTTCTACTTTGGCCTGCCCATTCTGATTCCGGCGCTGACCAAGCAGAAATTCCTCTGTATCGCCATCGCCCTGATCTGCAACAGCGCGGCCTATGTGTCCGAGGTGATCCGTTCCGGCATTCAGGCGGTGGATCCCGGACAGAAAGAGGCGGCGCTGAGCCTGGGCTTCAGCGAGAGCAGGGCCATGTGGTTCGTGGTGGTGCCGCAGGCGGTAAAAAGCATTCTGCCGGCGCTGGGCAACGAGTTCATCATGATCGTCAAGGATACCTCTCTGGGTTCCACGTTTTTCATCGGCGATCTGATGACGCAGTATCTGGTGGTGAAGGGCGCCACCTATCTGCCGATCGAACCGCTGGTCATCGTGGGTGGTATCTATTTTGTGATGACCTTCGTACTTAGCAAGGTGTTCGGCCACTTTGAAAAGAAGCTCCAGCGCGCCGACCGGCACGCGGACGACGGGCGCAAACGGAAGCAGCAGCGGGAGGCGGTGATCTGATGGCACAGAAACTGATCGAGGTCAAGGATCTGAAAAAGTATTATAACGGCGGCGCCGTCAAGGCGCTGGACGGTGTCACGGTGGACATCTGCAAGGGGGATGTCATGGCGGTCATTGGTCCCTCCGGCGGCGGAAAGAGTACCTTTCTCCGCAGCCTGAACCTGCTGGAAACACCTACGTCTGGCTCCATTTTCTTTGATGGCGTGGATATTACCGCAAAAAAGTGGATCTGCCTCTGCACCGTCAGAAGATGGGCATGGTGTTTCAGCATTTCAATCTGTTTCCCAACAAAACGGTGCTGGAAAACCTGACCATGGCACCGGTGAAGATCAAGAAGATCCCCAAGGCCGAGGCGGAGACCAAGGCCATGGCTTTGCTGCAGCGGGTAGGCCTTGCCGGCCGTGCCGGCGACTATCCCGCCCAGCTGTCCGGCGGCCAGAAGCAGCGGGTGGCTATCGTCCGGGCGCTGGCCATGGAGCCGGAGGTCATGCTGTTTGACGAACCCACTTCCGCACTGGATCCGGAGATGGTAGGGGAGGTGCTGGAGGTCATGAAGGAGCTGGCACAGTCCGGCATGACCATGGTGGTGGTCACCCACGAGATGAACTTTGCAAAGGAAGTGGAAAACCGGGTACTGTTCATGGACGCCGGAAAAATCGGCGAGCAGGGTACGCCGCAGGATATTTTTACCCACCCGCAGAGTGCCAGATTGCAGGATTTTTTGAACAAGGTGCTGTGAGGAATACACGATGATGCGCGATGCGAAAAAGGCGGCGCTGGCCGCCGTTGAACAGAAAAAAGAGCTGCTGGAGCAGGTCTCCGACAGCATTTGGGAATGCGCCGAGCTGTCACTGCAGGAGTACCGCTCTGCCGCGCTGTTCTGTCAGGTGCTGACGCAGCAGGGCTTTGCGGTGGAACACAGGGTATCTGCGGTATCGAAACGGCGTTTTCCGCCAGCTATGGCAGCGGCAGACCCATTATCGGTATTCTGGCGGAATACGATGCCCTGTCGGGACTGTCCCAGAAGGGCGGCTGCACGGAAAAGGCACCCCTGATCCCCGGCGGCACCGGCCACGGCTGCGGCCATAATATGCTGGGAGCTGGGGCGCTGGGTGTGAAGTACTATCTGGAGCAGACCGGTTGTCCCGGCACGGTGGTGCTGTGGCGGCGCGGCCAAGGCGTTTATGGCGCGTGACGAACTGTGGCGGGGACTGGATGCTGCGCTGACATGGCACCCCGACGATTGCAACGAAGCAGCCACCGGAACCAGCAATGCCTGTATTCAGGTGCAGTATCTGTTTCACGGCGTTGCCGCCCACGCGGCCGGTGCGCCGGAAAAGGGGCGCAGTGCGCTGGACGCGGTGACACTGATGAACCTGGGCGTGGAGTTCCTGCGGGAGCATATGGACGGCAAGTGCCGGATCCACTATACTATCACCAACGGCGGAGGCTTCAGTCCCAATGTGGTTCCGGCGGAGGCCGCCGTGCTGTATATGGTGCGTGCAGATCAGGTGAAAAAGGCGCTTGCGCTGCAGTCGCGTGTGGACGACATCGCGCAGGGCGCCGCGCTGATGACCGGCACCACCTATACCCGCAAATTTATTGACGGATTGGCTGAGACGATCCCCAATCACGCGCTTGAGGCGCTGCTGCACAAAAATCTGACAGAGCTGGGCGTACCGTCCTATACACCGGAGGAGATGGCCTTTGCCGACGCGATAGCAGCAGCCACCTTTGATGCCGCGGGCGCTGTTCCCGGCAGCGGTCAGGAGGATCCGGACTATGCCGCGCAGGTCAAGGCGATGCAGGGTGGCCATGCCATGAACGATTTCGTCATGCCGCTTTATACCGGCGAGGCCTTTTGTCCCGGCTCCACCGATGTGGGAGATGTAAGCTGGCAGTGTCCTACCGCCCAGCTCCATATCGCGGCATGGCCCAACGGTTGTCCCGGACATAGCTGGCAGAATGTTTCCTGCGGCAAAAGCACCATCGGTCACAAGGCGCTGCTGCATGCAGGGAAGGTGCTGTGCGCCGCTGTGATCGACCTGCTGACGCAAGCCGATCTTCTGACACAGGCCAAGGCGGAATTTGCCCGGCGCACCGCCGCCGGTTATAGCTGCCCCATTCCGCCGGAGGCCGTGCCGACCATTCCGGAATGAGTACAAAGAAAGTCTGCCGACAAAACCGCTCTGCGCAAAAACGCAGAGCGGTTTTGCTATGGATCATATGCCGCGTGATCCATCGGGCTGGTGATGCTTGCCGATGATCTGAAAACAGGGGCGGCGTTTATGTTGCTTTTGCTGGGGATGTCGTCTCCGCCGGGAATTGCCGCCCCGTGTGGTCGATGGTGTAGTCCCCCGTCAGGATCAGCTGGCTGATGGGCAGCACGGTGTAGCCCTCGTTGATAAGATACTCCAGAATTCGCGGCAGTGCCTCCGGCGTATGGAGGGCGGCATTGTGGAACAGAACGATACTGCCGGGCTGCACCTTGGACGTTACCCGCTGGTAGATGGTGTCGGCATCGTAGTCCTTCCAGTCGAGGGAATCCCTGTCGGCAATGACTTGAAGCCGTTGCGGCGCAAGGGATTGCGGGTTTGACAGCGACGCGCATCAGACAAAAATTTGACCTGTAAATGGGGCGTTTGGCGGGTGTTTCAGGCACGGGAGAGGTCAAAATCGAGGGGGTGTGCGCAAGGGTGGATGAGGTTGAAAGATGGGGGCGGATGCGGTATACTAAAAAATAGAATATATGAGTTGATAGCAGACACCGAATGGCCGAAAAGCAAATGGACGATGCCGCAATTTGTAGCAGCAATTGCAATAACATAACTTGAAAGAGCACGGATGATGAACTGGATGAAATGGCAACTATCCGGGATTTCCGGATAGTTCGTCAGGGGGTACACGGCAAGTCCAGCGGGAGATCAAGCACTACAATCTCGGCATGATGATCTTTGCGGTGGGCTATCGGGTACGCAGCAATGAGTTGATGGTAGATGTGAAATGGCTGAAGCTGTAAGAATATGCAAATAGAAAAAGCGTGCAATCATTGCACACTTTTTTCCTTGCGACAATTTTGAGGTGAAGTGATTATGCCGAAGCAGAGCAAACATGGCAAATTTGAAGTTGACCCGACCTACGATGAAGGAAAAGCGCTATCCTCAGAAGTAGAAAACGCCCGTGCCTATTTGAATCGAAAGCTTGTGAATATCGATAATATAGAAGACTCTACTTTTCAACTGATCTGCATGTTTTCATTGCTCGATTGTTTAGCGCAAGAGTGGGCCAAATATCCATTAGGCGCAGGAAGCTCAAAACAGGCGTTTTGCAAGTTTGTCTTAGCGCATCAAAAACAATGTGACTATTTAGAAGGTGTAGACCCTGTTACGCTTTATTATCGCGTTGAACACCTCATTGATGAAACAGTTTGGCTTCCGGGTTTTCCTCCGGAAAAGGAGATTTCTCTTGATTCCCTCGGGTATCTTGATGGAATGCCGGCCAAAGGTATTCTTTCCGGAAAATATGCAAATGTAATTCTGGAGTATATCGAAAGGAAGAAAGGCTCAGATTTTGCCGTTCAAAAAGCTGATGACCATAGACTAATCGCTTTACTATATCGTATGCGCAGCAAAGCGGTCCACGAGATGTCGGGATTAGGAGAAAGCCTCAGTTTCGACAAGGCTTCCCAGCCGAAAGAACCGTACTATCGCGATGTGGGGCGTGGTTATGTCCAAGGTGAATACTGGGTGTCAGATGAAGTAATTGAGCTTGTTATACCCAATATCTTTGTCAGAAACATTCTTGCTGATTGCATCAACGGCTATTTAGATGATTGCAGTACAGATTATAGGTTTCCGTTCAGTAACAACCATATGCTTCGAATGTCTCGACTAACTTGGTATGATAAATAAGCATCGGTACTTACTTGCTATTGAGTTACGCCGGCTCCCCCATGGCAATGCCCCCCTGTGCTGCGTCGGTGCTATTTAATCTGTTTTCCCTGATATGTTGATCGGTTGTTCAACGTTACTACACGAATTGATCGATAGGCCATGGCAATAGAAAGCACGGAGCCTTTTGGCTCCGTGTTTTGTGCTTATTTCAGCTTTTTACCGTCTTCAAAGGCGTTGCCGACTTTCTCGCCAAGGACGAGGTAGGCGTTGTGCACGGGGGCAAAGGTGATCGGCTGCAGCTTCTGCGGAGCGATCTTTCCTTCGCTGTCCAAAATGCGTTCGTCGGCGGAGACATTCACGATCTCACCCAGCAGAAGCTCAGACTCCTCGTCGAAGCTAACCAGCTTACACTCCAGTGTCATAGGCAGTTCGTCGATAATCGGTGCGTCCACCACCTCGCTCTTGGTCACATGGAATCCGGCGCGCGCCATCTTATCCGGCGTTGTATTGCCGGAGACGATACCCACATAGTCACAGGCGTCCACGTGGGCTGCGTCCGCCATGCTGACGGTAAATGCCTTGCGGCGCAGGATATTCTTCACCGTTTTGTGGCTGCCGCTGAGGTACATGGCGATGCGGTTCATGTCCGCGATACCGCCCCACGCGGCGTTCATGGCGTCCGGAGTACCGTCTTCACCATAGGTTGCGATGATCAAAACGGGCTGGGGGTACAGCCAGGGCTTTGCTCCAAAATTCTTACGCATAGTTCTGTCCTCCTGCTTCAAGAATGATCGTATTATACCCCATTGAACAGCAAACATAAAACCTGTTTGCCTAATGCGATTACCGCACCGTGTTTCGCAGGGTGCCGATGCCTTCGATGGCGCACTCTACCACATCGCCGGACTTCAGGAATTTCGGCGGGTCGAAGCCCATGCCGACGCCGGAGGGGGTGCCGGTGGAGATGATGGTGCCGGGCAGCAGCGTCATGCCGGAGGACAACTCCTCAATGATGTCCGCGATGGAGGTAATCAGCAGGTCTGTGGTGGAGTCCTGCCGCAGCTCGCCGTTGACGCGGGCGGTGATATGCAGAGCAGGCGGAAAGGCGATCTCGTCAGCAGTGACGATGCAGGGGCCAATGGGGGTAAAGCCGTCCAGACTTTTGCCGAAATACCACTGCTTGTGGGCGGTCTGCAAGACACGGGCCGACACATCGTTGAGGACAGTGTAGCCGAAGATATAGTCCGCCGCGTCTTCTGCCTTCACGTTTTTCGCCGTCTTGCCGATGATGACCGCCAGCTCGGCTTCGTAGTCCAGCCGCTCCACAAGGCCGGGGTGGCTCTCGATATCGCCCTCAGGCGCCACAGCCTCGGTCACGCGCTTGGAAAAATAGATGGGGATGGGGCGCTCCTTGGTGAAGGCTTCGGAACTGTACCGCGCTGCTTCCTCCGCGTGAGCCTTGTAGTTGATGCCCAGGCAAATCACGTCCTGCCGTGGCCGGGGGATGGGCGCCAGCAGCGTGATAGCAGACAATGGCAGAGCTGCCGCAGCGTCTTTGACAGCGGCCAGCAGCACATCTTTAGGCGCTTGGATCAGCGCATTCATATCGGCAAAGGGCAGCGGGCGAACGGTGGCGCCCTCTTCGGTCAGGACGCCTACGGCTTCTTTGTTGTCGTGCAGAAAGGTAACGAGTTTCATAAAGGGCTTCTCCTTGTGATAAAGATTCTGATGTGGATCGGTTACGCGTCGAGTTGCAGATACTCCGCGTACTGTGCAAGCTTCTTCTCCGCGATTGCTGCGTTCTTCCGGATCACCTCCGCTTGACGGAGCAGTGTGACCAGCTCGTCGTACTCGGCAGCATTCTCAGCCGTTTTGAAGGAAAGCAATCCTGCCTTGACGCAGTCGCGCCATACGAGCTTTGATGGGTGATCGAGTCCGGAGAACTGGACTTCGATGACTTTGCCAGACAGGCCGGTGATCGTACCGACACCGAACCGCTTGTGGGTGACCGCGCTGCCAACGGAGAGCTTTTCCGCGAAAAAGGCCTCCGCATAGTCCAGCCTCGCCATCCGATCCAATGCCTCCGCATGATTTGCTCTCGCGTTTCTTGCCTCATTCATTTTCTCCAGATGGATCCTTTTTTCTTCCGCGTTCCTCACGCTGTAATGAATGCCTTCAAAAAGGTTATACACCGTGCTGCAGAAGATCACATCAAAAGCCAGAATGTGCAGTTCCGTGTCGGGGTGCAAGGGCTTCTCTGCATAATTCTTCCTGGTGTCTCTTATCATTTTAAATTTGGGGTGCAACTTAATTGTCTCAATCAGCTCGTCGCACATTCGATGATAGATCCGCAGATCCATCTTTGCGCCGGAGCCCCAGTCATCATAGAATTCGACGCAGTCGGCATAGGCCTGCGCCTGAGAGGCCTTGTACATGTAGTAGTGGTCGGGATCGTAGAAGCCTGTGATCATCATGGGCAGGCGTATGCCCGCTCGATACCGCCAGCTGTCCGGATAATACTTGGCCCGCATGAACTCGCAGAAATTAAGAAATTCTGTAAAGCGCTGCGTTCTGACCTCCAGGTCTCCGCCGTCGGGGGTAAGCAGTTGGCAGAGAGCCTCACGCACCGCCTGAGGCTCACTCTGCGCATAATCGGTCAGCGCATAAAAGGCGAGTTGATTTTTGTTGTCGATAGTTTGCTTCGTCAGCAATACGACGGCGGCCAGCTTCGCGGGAAAGTCCGTATCATCCGCCGCAAGAGTGGCATCCATCATCGGGCGGAATTCTGCCGCGATCTCCCATTTGTATACTTCGTTGTTGCCGCCGGTGTTCAACTCGACAAACCGTGCGGCATAGTTATCGATGATCTGATCAAAGTGGACTCTGTTCATTGCGCCCCCTCCTATTTGCCTGCTGGAAATGTACCAAGGGCATTTCCAGCATCGTAGTCACTGGATGATAAAAATGCCCCGCCTCTCGGCGGGGCATTGATCCTTGCAAGGCCGCTGCCAAGATACACAACACTGGACAGCGTTGTATTTTATCATAGCATATTGGGGCGAAAAACGCAAGGAAGCAGGAGGAGTTGGTTATGTTTCTTTGCAGAGTTCAGAGGGTGCTGTACTGTGTTATTCAAGTCGCAGTACAAAGTAGTGACAATTCGGTTTCCTCCAGCTCCTACAGGATTAGGATATTTATAACTACGCCATCGCCCTCGGACATTCATGTAGATTGTCAATCAAATCCAGCACATGCCGGACTGCCATTCGCTTTGCGATGCATTTCTCTCGCTTTTGCTGCTTTTTGTATCGTTTTGTTCTTTTTTTGGTGGACTCTGATCAGCCTTTCTTGGCTGGTATTTGAGGGAATGCGACATACGATAGACCTCATGGCCAACTATGTATTTCAAGTAGGCTGACAGGCTCAATTCTTTTGTTATCTGACGATGATAGCCCGGCACTTCTTCACTTCCGTCGTCACGATTAAGCGTATTTTTGTGGTACAGCGCAAAGCACTCTTCTCCATCAATCGGCATGAGCTTCCACTTGCTTTCAGGTGTACTGACAACTATGCACGCCTTATGTGCATTGACAGGAACTTCATTCGCTTATTTTTGCTCCATCAATACGGAAACAAGCGTTTCCTCTATTATTTTTGCTTTTTCAATCGTATTATCCTTTCCAGACGATATTCTGATTGTCCCTTTCGCATATGAGTCGGACACATTTATCGCTCTGATTGAACTAACTTGGGACTAACTTGGGATTAGTTCAAACAAACCATAAACTACCGCATCGTACTCGGTGCCAGTGCGGAAGGTTAAAGCATGCGGGTGCGCTGTTAAACACAGCGATTCCCTATTGCGGAATGGTAAGAGATATCCAATCCGGATGGGTGATTGGCTTTATACCATACCGGTGGAGTCGTTGACTGCATTGCAGCCCCTGTATTGACAATTCTGTCTATGATTCTTTATGTTTCTTTCGGCTATGAACACGCGCCCGTCCCTGTTGTAGACTCACACATGTGCATTATTGATTATCGGAGGCTTCGCCTTAAAAACACTTTCAAGGTGAAGCCTCCGATAATCGTAAGAACAGCTAAAGTCGAGCAAAAAACAGGAAATTTATGTAGAGAGATAAGAACAGGCTATTATATCACTCCGCATCCTCAATTAAAAATGGTTGCAATTCATAGATACAGAAGTGACGTTACGCATCCTCCAAATCATCCCGCTGCATGGCCTCATCAATAGCACGGTTGATATAGGCATTGACGGATTCCCCCTGCTGCGCCGCATGTGCCTGAATGACGTCTTTTTTCCCTTTGGGCATGCGGAGTTTCACCTCATCATAGTTGTTTTTTACATACTTGTTTACCGCACGCTGCTGTGCTTTTGAAACAGCCATAGTCTCCTCCTTGCCACATATATCTTGTTTGATATTCTAAGCGAAAAATATACTGGGGGCAATATAAAAACTGCACATATATTGACCCCAATATTTGTAGAAACTCACTATTGTATATTGTCCCCAATATGTTATAATGTGAATAGAAAAAAGAACAACGGCAGTTGCAGGGAGTTGGCGCTCCCTACAACCTGCGCAGGTGATCTCAGCACCTACACAACGGACGAATCCGCACCGCATGGGGTTATTATACCCGTTTGACCCTGATTTTGCAAGCGGAATCCGGTCTATTTGTCATACTCATGACACCGTGTAGTGCCTCGGCCTGCACGGTGTTTCTCT